>CADBOE010000073.1 GCA_902796205.1 uncultured Ruminococcus sp.
AAACGAGAATGAAAGCTGAACAAGATGAAAAAGATCCGAAATAATTATTTATATTCATAAAAAAATATGATAGAATCCGGGCCGGAGCTGCGGCAGCATCCGCATTTTCCACCTGAATACAATCGCCACGCGAACGCAGAAGGAGAACCGAAATGCCCGCGGTAACGTATGAACTGAAAAAAATATGCAGGCAGTCAGGCGCAAGGCTCGGAGTACTGCATACGCCTCACGGAGACGTGGAAACCCCCGTCTTTATGCCGGTCGGAACGCAGGCGTCCGTAAAAGGCATATCGCCGGACGAACTGCGCGCTATGGACGCGGGAATAATCCTTTCCAACACCTATCATCTCTATCTCCGGCCGGGGCACGAGCTGGTACGGGAGGCAGGCGGGCTCCACGGATTCATGAACTGGGACAGAGCGATACTCACCGACAGCGGCGGCTTCCAGATCTTCTCCCTCAGCACCCTCCGTCGCATCACCGAGGAAGGCGTATATTTCAACTCTCACCTCGACGGGTCAAAGCATTTCATTTCCCCCGAGAAGGCAATGGAAATAGAAAACGCTCTCGGTGCGGATATCATCATGGCGTTCGACGAATGCGCCCCCTACCCTTCCACTTACGAATATACAAAAAAATCGATGTATATGACGACGCGCTGGGCGGAGCGCTGTCTCAGGGCACATGAGAATACGGAAAAACAATCTCTTTTCGGCATCGTTCAGGGCGGAATGTACGCCGATCTGCGGAAGATATCGGCGCGCGACCTCGTGTCGATGGACTTTCCAGGATACGCCATAGGCGGCCTGTCCGTCGGAGAGCCCGCGCCGCTCATGTACGAAATGCTCGAGGAGACCGTTCCGGAGCTTCCGGAAAACAAAGCCAGATATCTGATGGGCGTCGGAACGCCGGATTATCTGATCGAAGGAGCCATCAGAGGCATCGACATGTTCGACTGCGTGCTGCCGACGCGGATAGGAAGAAACGGAACGTGCATGACTTCGCACGGCAAAGTGATCGTAAGAGACGCCGCCTACGCGAAGGACTTCCGCCCCGTCGACCCCGAATGCGCCTGCCCGGCGTGCGCGAATCATACGAGAGCATATATGAGGCATCTCATAAAAGCTGGCGAAATGTACGGACTCAGGCTCGCGACGCTGCACAACCTTCATTTTCTGATTAACTTGATGAAACAGATCCGTTGTGCTATACTGAACGACAGTCTGCTGGATTTCAGACGTGATTTCTACGAAAAATACTACGGCGGGAAGCTGCCTGCCGGAGTGACAATTCAATAACCGGAGGATATTATGGAAAACAACAACAGATTTATGCTGAAAGCGGCGTCCGCGTTTACGGCGGCATTAACCCTCGCCGGAACGGCAGTCACCGTTTCTTTCGCTGAAAGCGCCGCCACCGCCGCGCCCGCATCGGACGCGACGCCTCAGCCCGCGGGAAACTTTTTCTCGAGTCCGGCATCCTGGATACCGCTTCTCATATACATCGCCATCTTCGTGGCGCTCGGATATTTCCTGATCTTCAGACCTCAGAAGAAGCGCAAGCAGCAAGAGGAGCAGCTCCGTTCGAGCCTGATGCTCGGCGACGAGATCACCACCATCGGCGGCATCTGCGGCCGCATCGTCAATATCAAGGACGACAATATCACCATCGAAACGTCCCTCGACAGAACGATGATGGAATTCAAGAACTGGGCCATCCGCGACGTGAAGAAGCTCGTTACGGACGATAAACCGGACAACGCCGGAAAAGCCGAAAACGAGAAAAAAGACAAATAAGATGGAAAAAATCAATCTGGCTTTCACAGGCCTCGGGCAGCGCGGCCCGGGCCTTCTTTCTATGGTGCTCGATACGATGCCGGACGTAAACGTCACGGCGCTGTGCGATCTGTACGCGGACCGTACCGCAGCCGCCGCAGAAATTGTCCGCGCCAGACGCGGAAAGGAACCGTTTGTCACCGGCGATTACCACGACCTTCTGTACAGGGACGACGTTGACTGCATCATCGTATCGTCGTCGTGGCACACGCACGTTCAGATATGCGTCGACGCCATGAACGCCGGAAAGCCGGTCGGATGCGAGGTCGGAGGCGCTTACGACATTGAGCAGTGCTGGGAGCTCGTACGGGTCTACGAGCGCACGCAGACTCCCATAATGCTTCTCGAAAACTGCTGCTACGGCCGCGATGAAATGACTGTCCTGAATATGATCCGCCTCGGCGTTTTCGGCGAGCCCGTGCACGCGGAGGGCGGATATCAGCACGATCTGCGCGACGAGGTGGCCCTGGGCCATGAGAACCGCCATTACAGGATAGACGAATACAAATACAGATGCGGCGAGATATATCCGACGCACGAGCTCGGCCCGATAGCTAAATGGCTCGACGTAAACCGCGGAAACAGGATGCTGACGCTTACGTCCATGGCGTCGAAATCGCGCGGACTCAATTCGTGGATCAAAGAACACAGGGGCGGCGGATATGAAAACGCCGATTATCACTTTGCACAGGGAGACGTCGTAACGACGATGATCAAATGTGCGAGGGGCGAGACCATACTTCTAACGCACGACACGACCCTGCCCCGCCCTTATTCGCGCGGCGGACGCTTTCAGGGAACGAAGGGCATCTGGTCGGAGGACAAGCACGGCGTCAATATCGACGGACGTACGGTTTCGACGAGCTGGACCCACAACTGGGACGATATCGGACTGTATTATGACGAATTCGAGCCGGAGCTCTGGAAAAATTACAGGGCGAACGGCGTCGTTGCCGGACATGACGGCATAGATTATCTCGTATTCAGCGCGCTCGTTCACAGCCTCAGAAACGGACTGCCAATGCCGGTAGACGTATATGACATGGCGTCCTGGATGGCGGTCACGGCGCTGTCCGAGCAGTCGGTCGCGATGGGCAGTATGCCGGTTCCGGTACCGGATTTCACCAAAGGAGAATGGATACGGCGCGGCAGAGACACGTCCGGTCCCTACAGTCTCTGAGAACGGTCCCCCGAAGCGGGCTGCGGAACGAGGAACGGAAATACCTTCGGAGCTATTCCGACGGAAAGCTTCTCAAAACGTTCGATCTCACCGTCCACACATACGTCGTCCACGCCGGGAGAGCTGAATGTGACGGTTTTGCATTTTCTCAGATAAAGAACCTTGTCGGCAAGGGAAGTTCCGAGCAGCTTCCCTTTTTTATATTTTCCGACTATGGAGATGAAGCGCAGGCGCCCTACCGGCTTTACGATGATCACGTCGATGATGCCGTCGTCGGGAGCGGCCTCGGACGCGGCGCGGAAGCCGCCTCCGCAATAGGAGCCGTTGGCCGCCAGCACGAGCAGGAATCTGCCCTCGAACACCTCCCCGCTGTCGAATTCGACGCGCAGACGCGTATGCGGCAGCTTTACGAGAGTCTTTGCCACCCCTACCGGATAAGCAAGCTTTTTCGTCATATACGGCCGTCCGCGCAGAGAATTCACCCTGACGACGACCTGGCAGTCGAAACCGATATTAAACATGTTCGCGCAATAACAGCCGCCGTACGTCATAAGATCCGTAAAGCGTATTTCCGCCCGGAGCTGGCGGTCTATATCGAGAAAGTCGGACGCCGTGCCGAAATTGCGGAGAAAATCGTTTCCTGTGCCTACGGGTATGATACCCGCCGCGACGCGCCCCGACCTGAGCTCCTCGGGCAGACGCATGAAAGCATTCGCCGCCTCGAGCACGGTACCGTCGCCGCCGCAGAAATAAAAGCGGAGAAAAACGCCGTCCCCGGAATGAGCCAGTGACGTTCTCACGAGAAAATCGCCGCCGTCGCCCTGACGCGAAGTCTCATATATCTCAGGAACGATCCCCGCCCTCCCGCACGCCTTTTCGACGGACTGTCTGAGCTTTCGCTGCTCCTTCCGCTTTCCGGCGTTCGGATTGATTATGAAATAATACTTTATGATGCCCGACGCGGCCGATCCATCCATACTAACATCTCTTTTCAGCACAGCGGCCGTGAACTCCGGCCTGAAAATCACCGGAGGATTATAACATAAATTGACAACGCAGGCAACTTTTTGATAGAATTGAGCGGACCGGGCGGAAACCGTTCCATTGCGGACCGGATTTTGA
>CADBOE010000074.1 GCA_902796205.1 uncultured Ruminococcus sp.
ATTTTCGCGGCCGCAGCGTTGCCTCGTCCCGGTCTTCGCCGCGGTTCACGGCTGCCATGAGTCTTTCGTCTTCCATCATTGCCTCTGTATTTTTATGGTTTTTGCCGTCCGTCAGGTCGGGGCGCGGGCGTCAGGCGAGCGGCCGGAGTTCCACGGTGCGGACGTCAGGCGAGCGGCCGGAGTTCCACGGTGCGGGCGTCAGGCGAGCGTCCCGGAGAAACGTCATATCTGTCTGAGGGCGGCTCTGACGATCTCTTCGAGAGACATGCCCTCCTTCAGCACCTTGTGAACGGCATCCGAAGCTTCCTTTGCGCTGTAGCCGAGCACCATAAGCGCGGCGACAGCGTCGCCGGAGACGTATCCTGCCGGAACGGCGGCAACGGGTATCTCCCCGGTCCGATCGTCAGGTCCGGATTTCATGTCCCTGGCGACCTTGTCCTTGAGTTCAAGCACGATCCGCTGGGCAAGCTTGGGGCCGACGCCTTTGCTCCGGCTGATCGCCTTGTAATCGCCGGTGGCAACAGCCAGGCAAAACTCGGAAGGGGTAAGCGTATTCAGCACCGCCTGAGCCACTTTGGGCCCGACTCCCGAAACCGTTATCAGCATCTCGAACGCCGCCAGCTCCTCCTTCGATCCGAAGCCGAAAAGCGACAACTCCTCTTCCTTAACGTTCAGAAAAGTATAAAGCCTGACCTTGTCGCCTTTGCTCCCTATCGAAGCGGCAACTCTCGCCGAGGTGTTCAATCTGAATCCGATACCGTGCACGTCGACAACGCAATAATCAACGCCGGCATGTTCCAATGTTCCGCTTATATATTCAAACAATGCAAACACCTCCTTCTGCCGGATCCGACTTGTGCTATTGTAACATATTCGCACGCCGTTTACAACGATTTTGCGCTCATAAAGGCCGGTCAACCGCCGGTCAATCGCCGAGCCTGCAGCGTTGGAGAAGGAGCCTGCAACCGGGGACATGCAACCGGGGACAGACCCCGGTTTCTTGTTATTCGGTTGCCGAAGCCGAAAGCAGCGGAAAGCAGGCTGCAACAGGGTTTTTCAAATATATTTCCGGATATTTCCCACTTCGTCAAGCTTATTTCCTGTTATTTACGGACGTGTTACCGGCACCTCCGGGCACGACAGCCGCGATAAGTGCAACCGGGGACAGACCCCGTTTTCCGCACCTGTCCCCGCGATCTGCAACCGGGGACAGACCCCGTTTTCCGCCCCTGTCCCCGCAACCTGCAACGGGGGACAGACCCCGTTTTCCGCCCCTGTCCCCGCAACCTGCAACCGGGGACAGACCACCGTTTCCGCACCTGTCCCCGCAACCTGCAACGGGGGACAGACCACGGTTGCCGGGCGCTTGCGACTATGGTTGAAGCCCGTTGCGGTTTCCTCCCGGACTCTGAGATACTTGAACGAAAAAAGCAAAAGTGCTATTATTCAGTCGCTGTTATTCAGTGAATTGAATTCTGAAAGGATGATCAAATTTGGATTTACGAGGAAAAAAAATCAACTTTCTCGGCGACAGCATAACGCAGGGACACGGAACGGACTACCGCTTTGACCAGATGATTGCCGACGAGACCGGCGCAATATGCAGAAACTACGGCATTGGCGGCACCCGGATTGCACGCAACCGTAAGCCGTCCGACGAGCCGATTTTCGACAGATATTTTGAATCAAGAGTTGATGAAATGGATCCCGACGCCGATATTATCGTTGTTTTCGGCGGGACCAACGATTTCGGTCACGGCGACGCGCAGCCCGGAATGATGTCAGACCGGACGCCTGACACTTTTTACGGCGGAATGCATTGCCTCATCAACCACCTTATCGAGAGATACCCGACTTCTGAGATCGTTTTTATCACACCGTTCCACCGGCTTTTTGAAGAGAATCCGGCAGGCGACGGGTTCAAACAGCCTGGCACCTACGCTCCGCTTAAGCTGTACGTGGATATCATTCGTGAAGTCTGCGAATATTATTCAATTCCGGTAGTTGATTTATGGAAAAATTCAGGCATTCAGCCTGCAGTTCCAAAGATCAGAGAATTGTACATGCCGGACGGGCTCCATCCCAATCGCGCCGGACACGAAATTATCGCTTCGAGGCTCACGGGTGTTCTCAAATCACTTTGATCACTGATCGGATTTTGTGATTTTGCCTTGCTTCCGAGGCAATTTAACGGTTTTTATTATGGCGAAATCATTGAATTTCGCCATTTTTTATAGAAAGTTTTGCCTCCGCCGTTTCTTTTATTTCTGCCGTATTCCCGGGCCTGTTTTCCTCCGCCCGCTTATTTAATTCATCCATGAAGCCGGCGGTGATAATGCCGGAAGGCAGCGCTATTACTGCTATCCCGAAAACCGAAGATACCATGGTAATTATTCTCCCGAACACGGTAACGGGATAGATGTCTCCGTAACCCACTGTGGTCAATGAAACGGTCGCCCAATATACCGCGTCAAAAAAATCGCCAAACGAATCGGGCTCGACGTTAAATACAATCAGGGCCGATATCAGCACGTAGACAACCGCCAGCAATCCCACGGTCAGAAGAGGCCTCCGCTGTCTGACGAAAACGCTTTTTATCATCTTTATGCTTTTCGAATAGCGAACCGCCTTGAAAACTCTGAACACCCGCAGCGTTCTGAAAAGGCGAAAAACCTTAAGGATCCGGAAGCCGCTCGTGATGAGGTTGAGTGACGGAAGAATGCACAGCAAGTCCAGAACCGCCATAGGAGTGATCGGATAAAGCAAGAACGACCATGCGCCCTTTTTCAGTTTATAATCGGCTGTGCATAATCTTAAAACATAATCTATGATGAAAATTACAACTGCCGCCTTGTCGATCCATTCAAAAACCGGCAATTCCGTCTTGAACGCCAGCGGTATCAGACTGGCAACAATGACGCTCATCATAAACAGGTCGTAAATGTTGCTGAGCCGGTCTTCCTCCGTGGCCGTCTCGATTATCTGAAAAAGGCGTTTCCTCATTTGATTCATCGGCATCCCGCAATCCTTGTATTATTTCAATTGGCGTTATCAATCAGCAATGTAATCAGGCACGAAAAAGTTCAGCTCAGCAAACAGCTTCTGATCAATTCATCCAATCCCCTGTTTCCTGATCACAGGTATTATACGCGGCATAACGAGTCGTATTTGGTACATATTTTTACGCACGTTCCGGATCCGGCACCGTTAATCAACCCGGGTCTGTCCCCCGTTGCCCTGTCCCCCGTTGCCTTGCCGCCACGCCTGCGTCCCGCGTTGCCTGTGCTATTCCTGATCCCTCGCCGCGGTCCCCTCAGAACTTGCTGTACCTCGACTGCTTGGAAATATTCAAAAGGATCCCCATGCTCGCCATCATTATCCACAAGGAGGTGCCGCCATAGCTGAAAAACGGCAGAGAAATGCCGGTGACGGGCATAAGCTTGCTGACGACCGCAAGATTCATCAGGACCTGGATGGCGACGTTGGTAACAATGCCGAACGAAAGAAGCGAGCTGAACAGATCGGGAGCATTTGCAGAGATCTTGTAGCCGCGGAGGATCAGCACCGTAAACAGGGCGATGACCAGGACGACGCCGACAAGACCGAGCTCCTCGGCGAGGATCGAAAAGATGAAATCGTTGTAAGGCTCAGGGAGATACAGATACTTCTGGACGCTGCGGCCGAACCCGCGGCCGAAAAGACCGCCGGAGCCGATAGCGTACATTGACTGCGTCGCCTGATACGTAGAAGCATCGTCCGCGCCTTCGCCCGAATGAGCCGCGAGACGCTCAAGAATATAATTGAAAGAAAGGCTGTCGCTGCTGAGCGAAAAAAGAATGACTCCGACGACGACGACCGCGATCAGGACAATGATTATAATGAAAGTTACCGGCTTTACCTTGCCCGCGAACATCATTGCCGCCACTACGACCGTGATTATGAGCACGCAGCTGATATGCGGCTGAAGCGCAAGGAGGATCAGGTTGACCCCGACGGGAGCTACAAAAAGGAACAGGCCGAGCGGACCGCGCGCCTTGTCGCGAAGCTTTTCCCGCGACAGAACGCAGGCAACGAAAATCACGACGGCGAGCTTCAGAAATTCCGACGGCTGAAAAGCGGTACCGAGTCTGAGCCATCGCCTCGCGTTATTCAGAGTAATGCCCAGAGGCGAGAAAACGGCGCCCATCAGTCCGGTGGCGATGATGAAGATCAGCAGCGCGAAACGGCCGTAGACGCGATAATTAAAATAGCTCATCAGGACCATGATGAAAATCCCGGAAACGGCATAGACAATATGCACCTTCAGCACGTCGTAAGCGGTGGATCCCGCATTTTTAACAAACGCGCTCGGTGTGCTCGCGCTGAAGATCATCATGGTACCGATGCCGACGAGCAGTATAACGCTCAGAAGCAGCCAGAAATCCACCTGCGAGAAGCTGATATTGGTATGGATAATATCATTGCCGACGCCGGTCCTGCTGATCCGGTTCTTGCCGGCGCCTTTAGCCTCCGCATTCGGCTTCGCCTTTTTATTCTTTTTCGGCTCGTCTCTGTCCCCGCGCATCGGTCAATACGTCAGCCTTTCCTGATGAAAGATATCAACGCCGTTTCTCCGGCGTTGCCTGTCCGGACGGCGCAGATGCTCAGGTAGGTAAAAATGCAGCATACGAGCGCGAACGCCCAGAACGTCCACACCACGCGTTTTTCGCTCCATCCTCCGAGCTCGAAATGGTGATGAATCGGAGCCATTCTGAACACGCGTTTTTTGCGGCCGGACAATTTGAAGACGCCAACCTGAATAATGTCGCTCATCGCCTCTATCACGAAAATGAGGCCTCCGATCACGAGCAGCAGAGGGCGGCGCATCATCAGCGTCATTGCCGCTATCCCGCCTCCGAGAGCGAGCGAACCGGTATCGCCCATGAATATGCGCGCCGGATTGTAATTGTATAAAAGAAACGCAAGCAGACTCCCGGCGCAGATGAAGCCGAAGATCTGCAGCCCGGGTTCGGAATTCAGCGTGAATGCGACGCAAGAGATCATGGTAAATACTATCGCGCTGATCCCGCTGCAGAGTCCGTCGAGCCCGTCGGTGAGGTTCACGGAATTCGTTGCCGCCAGCATAACGAATACGGCGTACGGGATGAATCCCCATCCGATATCGAGCGAGGCCGTTTTTCCGAACATGTCGAACCGCAGAACTGTCATATCGTCGCCGCCGCTAAAATACATCACGAACGCGATTCCGGTCGCGATCACGACGAGCGCCGCCATTTTCTGCCACGGCAGAAGCCCGTCTTTGCTGCGCTTTTTCACCTTCAGAAAATCGTCGATGAATCCGATGATCCCGAAGCCGATAACTCCGGCGGTGAGAACGAGTATTTCCGGCCGGCGGCTCACGATCGCGAAAACGGCGCTCGCGGCGGCTATCGGCACGAGGAAAATGATCCCGCCCATCGTCGGCGTTCCCTGCTTTTTGAGGTGGCTTTTCGGACCGTCGTCGCGTTCGGTCTGGCCGGCTTTGAGCCTGCGCATCAACGGTATCACGACGGGGCCGAGCAGCGTTCCAACGGCAAAAGCGGCGGCCGTGTACAGCAAAATCTCCACTATGTTCATTTGTATTTTTCCTCCAGCAGACGCGATATGCGGTCCATATGCATAATGTGGGAGCCTTTAACGAGAACGGCGGCGGTCCCTTCGCCCCGCGCTTCATCGGGCGATTTGCCGGGGGCATTGCCGAGGGCTTTGTCGAGATAGCGGGAAATGGCGGAAAACGCCGCTTCCGTGTCGGAAAACCTCTTCGCCGACCCGTCGTCAGCGGGTTTAGACTCGCGCCATCCGTCTATATATCCTTGCGATTTTTCGCCGACGGTAAAGAGCCGGTCGCACGTGGCGGCGGCAATTTTCCCTATCTCCCGGTGGAATTCCGGGGAACGCGGGCCGAGCTCCACCATGTCGCCGAGGGCGGCGATACGGATATCCGCTTTGATCCCTCCGAGCACGCTCAGCGAGGCGGGCATCGATTCCGGACCGGCGTTGTACGCGTCGTCGATCAGCACGATCCTTCCTCCGGCAAGCTTCACGATCCGCTGCCTTACGGAATTTTCGCCGCCGCATTCCTCGGCGTACCGTTTAAGCGCGGCAATCGCCTTCTCCGGGCCTATGCCGAACAAGCCCCCCGCCGCGATAGCCGCCAGGGTGTTGTAAACGTTGTGCTCGCCTTGCAGAGGCAGAGAAACGTGGAAATTGCCCTCGGGGCAGATGAGCAGATAATTGATTCCGTTTTCCCCGCATATCGCCTCGGTCGCGCGGTAGTCTGCGGAGGAATTCTGACCGAACGTGACGATCTCAAGTCCCGAGCTTCCCGGCGCTCCCGCACCGTATCCGGCGGCAATTTCTCTCAGCCTCGGCAGGTCGCCGAGCAGGTCGTTGTCCCCGTTTACCACGAGTCTGAACGGTTTTCCGGCAGGAAGCCGTGCTCCGGCCAGACATATTTCCATTTTCGCCTTCAATATATTTTCGCGGCTGCCGAGCAGTTCGAGATGGGCGTTTCCGATCGTCGTGATGACGGCGGCCTCCGGTCTTACGATATTTTCGAGATATCTGATCTGGCCGGATCCGCGCATGCCCATCTCTGCGACGAAAATTTCGGTATCGTCAGGGAGAGACAGGGCGGTGCTCGGCAATCCGATCTCGTTGTTGTGGCTGAGCGGCGTTTTTTCGGCTTTGTATTCCGAAGCCAGCACGGCGTGAATAAATTCTTTCGTTGTCGTTTTACCGACGCTGCCGGTGACGGCGATACGCCTCATTCCGGGCATTTCCTCGCGAAGGTATGCGGCGGCAATATCGCCCAGAGCGGTCAGCGTGTCGTCCGTGAGGATCGCCCTGTCTCCGTACAGGCCTTTTTCCCAGCCTTCCCTGTCGCTGACAACGACACAAGCGGCTCCTTTGCCGAGCGCCTCGCGCACGAACGCTTGACCGTCAAAATTTTCGCCTTTGATGGCAACGAACGCTTTCTGCGCGACGTCTTTTCGTGAATCGGTCACGATACCTTTTATTTCATCCTGAAGAAACGGTAAAAACCGGGGTCTGTCCCCCGTTGCACCATCCGCATCGCCAGCGACAAGTTTACCGTTGCAGAACTCCGCCAATCGCTTTATAGATATCGCTTTCACGCCGTTCACCTTTCCTTTTTAGCTTCAGCCTCCGGTCTGCGCCGAAGTTGAAACCGGGGTCTGTCCCCCGTTGCACCATCCGCGGTTTTCGCTTTAAACCGTGGTCTGTCCCCCGTTGCATCCTCCGCGGTTCACGCTTTAAACCGGGGTCTGTCCCCAGTTGCATCCACGCGGTTCCCGCCTTAAACCAGGGTCTGTCCCCGGTTGCACTCCCCGCGTTTGGAGCCGTCACCGTCAAGCTCGTCGAGGATCTCGCGGACGACCTCGCGCTCGTCAAAGTGGATCGTCCGGTCCTTAAGTATCTGATACGTCTCATGTCCCTTGCCCGCCAGAATTATCACGTCGCCGGGCAGAGCGTGCGTGGTGGCGTAGCGGATCGCCTCGCGCCGGTCAACGATCGCAACGTACGGCGCGCCCGTCGGCTTAAGGCCCGCTTCGAGGTCGGCAACGATTGACGCCGGATCCTCGCTTCGCGGATTATCTGAAGTTATTATCGAAAAATCGGCGTACCTGCCGGCGGTTTCGCCCATCAGAGCGCGAGGGCGGTTCCTGTCGCCTCCGCATCCGAACAGGAAAACGGTCCGTTTCGCGAATTCCTTCACCGCGGTCAGAATATTTATAAAACTATCGGGATTATGAGCATAGTCGATTATCACCGTAAAATCGCGGCCGGTAGGGACCACCTCGGCCTTACCCGCCACCGCTACCGTTCTGAGCCCTTCCGCGCACGCTCCGGCACTGATCCCGACGAGACGCATCGCGGCATACGCGCCGAGAGAATTGTAGACGGAGAATCCGCCGGGGATGGGGACGCAGATATGGACGGCGGGAGACCCGTTCTCGACGCAGTCATACACGACGGAATCGGGATGCTTCACGACGTTGAACGCGCGGAAATCGCACCCCTCGGAAAGCCCGAACGTCAGCACTCTCCCGCGCACGGACGCCTTCGCCCTCTCCAGCATAAACGCGGACCAATCGTTGTCCATATTGATCAGCGCGAACTTCGACTGTCCGAACAGCTTCGCCTTCGCCGAAGCGTACTCCTCCATATTCGCGTGCTCAGTCGGGCCGATATGATCGCGCGACAGATTAGTGAACAGCCCGACTTCAAACTCGCAGCAGCCGACGCGGTCAAGATTCAGACCCTGCGACGACACCTCCATAACGCACTCGCCGATCCCGGCGTCAACCATCCGCCTGAGCAGCGGCTGGATCACGTTGGCCTCGGGTGTCGTGCGCTCGGTCTCGATCCGCTCGTCGCCAACGTAATTGCAGATCGTTCCGATCAGTCCCGAACGTCTCCCGGCGGCGGTCAATATCGATCGCATCATGTAGCTCGTCGTCGTTTTCCCCTTCGTTCCGGTGATGCCGATCAGCTTCATCTTTCCCGAGGGATGACCGGCGAGAATATCCGAAAACACGGCGACGGCGAGGCGGATATTATCCGTTGCGATCACCGGTATCGGCTTTCCGGCCCACAGCAGATGGCCGTTCTGAACGTAGCCGCGCTCCCAGCTCATCGCCTTCTCCAGAAGCTTTCCGGGATCGTCCGTGAGCAGAGCCCCGGCCCCGCGCTCAAGCGCTTTTTCGGCATAATCGTGACCGTCCAGCACGTATCCCTTCACACACGCAAACAGGCTGCCATTCCCGCACGCGCGGCTGTCGATCTCGACTGACGTAACGTCGGTATTGAGCCCGATCCTGCCAAGGAGCGAACAATTGCCTGCTTTTCTGACCAATTCGGAAACTTTCATCTGTAAAAACCCCCTGCGGTTTTCTAACCGAGCGACTCGGTATTGCTGTTTTCAACTTTCAGCTCGAGAACAGAGCCCTTTTCGACCATCGTTCCCGGCTCGATGCTCTGGGACAAAACCGTCCCGATATTTTCGGCGTGCATGTTCAGTCCCATCTGCGAAAGAGTCGTGTATGCGTCAGCGAGAGAATAACCCGTAAGATCCGGGATCCTGACCATCTGACGCTCCGTATCTTTATTGACGAAAAGCATGACGGTCGAGCCGTCGGTGATATACTGTCCCGCCGCGGGAGTCTGCGCCGCGACCCGTATTGCGGAAGGATCGGCTCCCTCCGGCAGATCGGGGCAGGACCACGTGAGGCCCGCGTATTTGAGCTCCGCCTGCGCGTCGGCGAGCGTGAAATCCACCACCGACGGAACGTACGACTTCACCATCATCGCTTTTTTATCAAGCTCCGTATATCTTCTCGCGACGCCCATATATTCGAGCGTCTTCTCGATGATGCGCCCCACGACCGGAGCGGCCTGCCTTCCGCCCGAGGCGCCGTCCTCGACGTCGGGATGATCCAGCATGACGAGAACGACTATCTTAGGATCGTCGGCGGGGGCAATTCCTACAAACGACGCGATATATCTGCCTTCGCTTTCGCTCTGCAGCGTTTCCGACGTTCCCGTTTTCCCCGCAACGCGGTAACCTGACACGTATGCGTTGCTGCCCGTACCGGACGCGACGACCTGTTCGAGTATCTCCAGCAGCTCAGCCGACGTTTCTTTCGATATTACCTGCCTCAAAGGCTCGGAATCATACGTTTTTACGGTTATGCCGTCCTGGTCCCGCAGCTCTTTTACGATCCTCGGCTTGTAAAGCGTACCGCCGTTGGCGAGCGCGCAATAGGCCGTCGCCATCTGTATCGGCGTCACCTGAAAGCGCTGTCCGAACGCCATGACCGCGAGGTCAATGTCCGTCGGATTCCTGTGCATTATGCTTGCCGCCTCGCCGGAGATCTCTATTCCGGTCCTGTCGTTGAACCCGAACGCGTCAATGTATGAAAGATACGTGTTCAGCCCGATATCCAGCGCCATGCGGGCGAGCACCGGGTTGCATGAATTCTTGATCGCGTCGGCAAACGTTTCGTCGCCGTGATCGCCGTTCTTCCTCCAGCAGTGTATCGTCCAGCCCCTGAGCGTCAGCGGAGAGTCGTTGACCATCGTATTCGCGTTGACCCTGTTTTCCTCGATGCCGATGGCGGCCGAGATGGACTTGAAAGTAGAACCCGGCTCGTACGTGTCCGTGAGAGCCTTGTTGCGCCAGACCCGGGTGCTCAGGAGCAGGATATCTTCCTCTCTTTTCCCGGTCCAGCCCTCGCTGTCGGACCAGTCGGGACAGGCGAACGGGTCGTTGAGATTGAAGTCGGGATACGACGCCATCGCGAGCACGTCGGCGTTTCTCGCGTCCAGCACGAGAGCCGTCCCGCCGCGGAGAACGTTGTAATCGCTGATGGCCGCCTTGAGCGCGTCCTGAGCGATCGTCTGTATTTTAACGTCAAGAGTGAGGACGGGATTCTTCCCGCGGACTGCTTCGATGCGCCTCACGCTGTCGTACGGGAGCTCGTTGCCCTTTGCGTCCACGCTCGTCATGACGCGGCCGGCCGTTCCGGTAAGCTCGCTGTTCAGCGCGACCTCGACGCCGCATACGAGCCCCTGATCGTCGTTTCCGGTGAATCCGATAACGTGCGAGGCGAGGTCCCCGAGAGGATAAATGCGCTTTGAATCTTCGTCGACGTACACTCCCTTTATCTTGTTCGCAGAGCGCCATTCCTTGACTTTATTGCCGAGCTCGACTTCGATTTTTCGCGCGATGAGGCGGTAGCGCCCGTCCGCGCTGACCTGCTCCAGCACCCAGTCCTCGTCGAGGCCGAGCACCTCCGCAAGGCCCTTCGCCACGATCTTCCGGTACATGTCGACGGCCACGGTCTCGCTGTAATTGTCGTCGCCGTCTTTTTTCAGATATTTGTTGACGTAGTTGTCCGCGGCGGATTTTATCACGGACGGATCGACAGTCACGATATTGGCGGCAACGCTTACAGCGAGCTCCACTCCGTTGGTGTCAAGGATATTGCCCCTGCCCGCCGGTATCGTTCTCCACGCGTTCTGCTGAGCGTTCGCCTTCTGGCGGTAGTAATCGCCCTTGATCAGCTGGATTATGGCAAAATTTCCGATTATTACGACTATAAGTAATAAAAAAAGCACGCGGGAGAAGACGTTGGTCCATCCTGCGTAATTATATTCTCTCTGAACGCTGCTGTACGACGTGAGCCTCGATATCAGCGATTTTTTTCCGGACTTTTCTTCGGTCCTGCCGCCATCTTTTCCCGGTGATCCCGGTCTGCCGTTGTCGCGTTTGGGTGTCTGTTTCATTTTCCGTCCGTACCTTCGGCCGCGTGCCGCGGACAACAGTCGCTGTCAGCCGATAATTCCGAGAAATTCGAGTACGCTCCTCCATGCTTTCTTATACCATGCTTCCTCGGATGCCGTGCGCGTAAGCTCGACGTTGGCAAGCTCGGTCTGGTCGATCTTGTCGACTGTGACGTATTTTACCTGATACGGCTGGGGCTTCTGCATCCCGAGCTCGTTTTCCGCGATGTGCCCGATATCCGTCAGTGAAAGCGCGCTGTCCATTTCGACGCGTCTTCTCTGAATGTCTGCGTTTACGGCGTCAAGCTGCTTCTGGAGAGCCTGATTGCGGTAGTTGATCTCGGTTATGGATGCGAACCGCACTCCGACGATGAGTCCGAGGATCAGCAGGATCGAAACCTTGAGCAAAATGCCGTTTTTCTGCTTCCTGCGGTTCTTTTTGAGCCTGATTTCGTGAAGGACCGCGTTGCCGCGGCGTTTTTCCTGCTCGTAAACGTATATTTCGTCGGGCGAGGGCTCCTGATAGTCCGGAACGCCGGCGTCGGGCTCGGCGACGGCCGGCGCCGCGTTGCCGTACAAGGCCCCGGGACCGCCGGAGGTCCTCATTTCGAACCCTTCGTCTTCTGTGATTTTATATGCACTTGAATCGTTATTTATCATTTGTATCACCTGTATCACCGCTGCGCGTCGGGATATTTTTCAAATGCTCTGACCTTCGCGCTGTGAGCCCTGTTGTTATCTTTCAGTTCATCTTCGCCGGCCGTTACCGGGTGCGGCGTAACCACGCGTCCTTTCGGCTTTTTTCCGCATACGCACACGGGAAAGTCCGGAGGGCAGGTGCACGGAAACTGTGCGTTTCTGAATCTGTTTTTTACTATCCGGTCCTCGAGCGAGTGGAACGTGATGACAACCAGTCTCCCCTCCGCTCCGAGTATTTCGATCGCGCTGTCGAGCGCCTTCGTCAGCTCGCCGAGCTCGTCGTTGACCTCGATGCGGATCGCCTGAAACGTTCTTTTCGCGGGATGTCCCTCGCCGCTCAGGTATTTTGCGGGGACCGCGCTTTTCACCGTTTCCGCAAGCTCGAGCGTCGTTTTTATCGGGGCCTTCCTGCGGCGTCCGGCGATCGCCCCGGCGATTCTTCCGGCATAACGTTCCTCGCCGTATTCGCGCAGTATGCGGACGATTTCTTCCTGCGGATAGCCGTTGACAACGTCCGCGGCGGTGATTCCGCACGATCTGTCCATCCTCATGTCGAGCGGCGCGTCGGCTTTGTAGCTGAATCCGCGTTCCGCTTCGTCGAGCTGGTGCGACGATACTCCGATGTCGAGCAGTATGCCGTCGGGTCTTCGTTCCCCGCAATAGTCGGCAATGTTTGAGAAAGTTCCTTTTCTCAGCTCGAATTTTCCGTCCGTACGGATCTGCGAGAGTTTTGTTCCGGCGGCCTCAATGGCTTCGCTGTCGCGGTCGATCCCGAGCAGCTTTCCGCCGCTTCCGAGCTTTCTGAGTATCTCCGACGAGTGACCGCCGCCTCCGACCGTGCCGTCAACGTAGAATCCGTCCGGCTTTACGCGGAGCAGCTCGATGCATTCGCGAAGGAGCACCGGCTTGTGGGAAAATCCCGGGTGAAGACGATCCTCCACGGCCCCTCCTGTCAATAATTCATCAGATCGCGCGCTTCCTGAAGCATTTCAGCGGACATCAGCGTCTTTTCACGGTACGTCTCGCTGTCCCAGATCTCGATGTGATCTCCGACACCCATTATGTGTACGTCTTTTTCAAGCTTCGCATACTTTTTAAGCACGGCGGGTATGAGGACGCGGCCTGCGCTGTCGAGCTCTCCGTCGTAGGAGTTGCCCAGAAGGAACCGGCCGAGGACCAGATACTGGTCGCTGCTTTTTTTCATGCTGAGAAGCTGCGTGAGCATTTCGTTGAAGGATTCTTCCGGGTAGATCGCGACATAGTTGTCAAAGCCCATCATCAGATGGAATTTGTCGCCTAATTCGCTTCTAAGTTTTGCGGGCAGCACGACTCGCGATTTCGCGTCGACTACGCCCTCAAATCCTCCGGCAAGCACTTTCCTGCAGCTCCTTTTTAGTGTCGTTCAGCCTTGCGTGCGTCTCTTCCGCAGGCAAAGCTTCTTTTGTACATCGGGTTCTTTGTCTTCTGTACTTTTCTGTTTTTTCTGTCGTACTTCCGTCCGGCTTTCGCCGGCTTCGTCTTTTGTAATCTGTTATTTTGATTCTTTCGTACTTTTGCCGTTTTTTGCGGCTTTGTCTTTTGCAGGGATGGATCCGTTGCCGACTCTGTATCGGTTCTGATTATCTGCCCGAAGGCGTCCAGATCATGACACTTCATGACACGTTTTCCATCACGCTGACATTCTACCACCACTTCACGACACTGTCAACAACAAATTTAGTCTCTTTCAGAAATTTTTTCTTCCGGCCCTTATCATTATCATTCTTGCCGGAATCGGGGGTCTGTCCCCCGTTGCACCCCCGGCTGGGACAGGGTGGAAACCGGGGTCTGTCCCCGGTTGCACCTCCAGCTGGGACAGGGTGGAAACCCGGGTCTGTCCCCCGTTGCACCTCCAGCTGGGACAGAGTGGAAACCCGGGTCTGTCCCCCGTTGCACCTCCAGCTGGGACAGAGTGGAAACCCGGGTCTGTCCCCCGTTGCACTTTCAGGATCGCCGGATTTTGGCGGACCTGCCGGACCCCGGGAAATAACAGAAAATAAAGTGAGAAAAGCGGCAAATATCGGAAAATGAATTCTGAAAACCATTGCGGCAGCACGTTTTCCGCTCTCATCTGTTTCGACAACTCCTGCACCGGAACCGTGGTCTGTCCCCCGTTGCAGGTTCCCGTCAGCGGATGTAGCAGGTAAAAAATCCGATTGACAACGGCTTCTCGATGTGATATCATTTTGATATCAAAAAGATATCGCGAGGCAGGCCGGTAACGGTAATTGCGGTCGCGGATCATTCACCGGGAGGGTTACTATGAAAGAAAACATTCTGACGCGGAAGAAGAACGGAATGATGATAATGATCGGGCTGATAGTATTGTTGGTCGCGGGCGTGGCGCTGCTGGCGGCGGGACTTGCGGGATCCGGTTCGGAAAAAGCCAGAATGATAGCGCCTGCCGGAGTCGTCATCGGGTCGTTGATCCTCAGCGTCGGCTGGATACCGTTTCTCGGTCTAAAAATACTAAACCCTCAGGAAGCGCTCGTGCTGACCTTGTTCGGAAAATATATCGGAACGCTCAAGGGAGCCGGATTCTACTTTGTGAACCCGTTCTGCGTTGCCGTCAATCCCGCTTCCGGAACGAAGCTGAACCAGAGCGGCGACGTAAACAGAGATGCCGATCCGGCGCTTACGACGCTCGCCTCGTCCATCTCGGGAGCCGGAGCCCTTACCATCAGAGGAACCGGCGGCAAAAAGATTTCGCTGAAGATCATGACGCTTAACAACTCCCGCCAGAAGATCAACGACTGCCTCGGAAACCCCGTTGAAATCGGCATCGCCGTGACGTGGCGGGTCGTCGACACCGCAAAAGCCGTATTCAACGTGGACAATTACAAGGAATATCTCTCGCTGCAATGCGACACCGCGCTCAGAAACATCGTTCGCATCTACCCGTACGACGTTGCCCGTAACGTCGACACAACCGGCGACGGGATCGCGGTCGAAGGCTCCCTGCGCGGCAGCAGCGAAATCGTCGCCCTCAGAATACGCGACGAGATACAGGCGAAGGTCAACGAAGCCGGTCTCGAAATTATCGAAGCACGCATCACATATCTCGCCTACTCAACGGAGATCGCCGCCGTGATGCTGCAGCGCCAGCAGGCATCGGCGATAATCGACGCCCGGAAAATGATCGTTGACGGCGCCGTCGGAATGGTCGAAATGGCCCTCGACCGCCTGAAAGCAAACGGCGTGGTCGAGCTCGACGAAGAACGCAAGGCGGCGATGGTCTCCAACCTTCTCGTCGTACTCTGCGGAAACCAGAACGCGCAGCCGGTGGTCAATTCCGGAAGCCTCTACTGAAAGCCGGCTTAACGATGTCATACATCGAAAACGCCGGCGGGAGCCGCGACGTTAACGAAAAAGAACGGGATCCCGCAAAAAAGCAGATCCCGCTCCGTCTCTCGAAAAAACTATATGACGCGCTCGCCGCGTGGGCCGAAGACGACTTCAGGAGCGTCAACGGTCAGATAGAATACCTGCTTACCGAATGCATTAAAAAGCATACAGGCTCAAAGAACTGAGCGGTTCTCAGGCAAACGCGGAGCACGGGCCCGCACAAATCAGAGCGGCAAAACAGGCCGGTCGCCTCAGATCAGGCTGATCTTGCTTTTCACGACGCCTCCGTCGACGCGGCCGACGCCGAGCAGCGATCCGTCATCACCGAGCACCTTCGCAAGCGCTCCGTCCGGAAGGCCCGTTTCGTCGTACACCGGTCTGCCGGCAAAATAATCGTTCTCCCGTTCGCGGCTGAGCCTGAGCTCCGGAAAATCTCCGAGTATAACGTCGCAAGGCAGCAACGCGCCGGTCAGGGCCGCGCCGTTTTCCGCAGAGGCATATTCGGTCAATTCTTCGAGGCTCACGGCGTTTCCGGCATCGAGCGGGCCGTACGATACGCGGCGCAGAGAAGACATTGCTCCCGGAAGCCCGAGCGCGGCGGCAATATCGCAGCAGAGAGTCCTTATATACGTTCCCCTCCCGCATTCGACACGAAGTGAGACCTCGGCCGGTTCCCCTTCCGCGCCGGACGGCGTAAAGCCGGTAAGTTCGATGCCGTAAACGTTGACCTCGCGCGGCTTCAATCCGGGCGTTTCCCCTTTCCTCGCAAGCTTGTATGCGGGCACCCCGCCGATCTTCAGCGCGGAATACGCGGGCGGCAGCTGGACGATCGTACCGGTGAACCGCGGCAGAACGGCCCCGATACTTTCGGGCGAAAGCTCTCTTATAAGCTTTTCGTGATCCGCGCCTGCCGCCTCCGTCACTTTGCCCCATACGTCGCCCGTATCGTACGAGCAGCCGAATCTCAGCGCCGACTCGTAGGTCTTGCGCATACCGAGAAAAACGTCCGACAGCCGCGTCGCCTTTCCGAGCAGCACGGGCAGAACGCCGGAAGCCTCCGGGTCAAGCGTACCGCCGTGGCCGCATCTGCGCTCGCCGAACAGCTTCCGTACGGCAGCAACCGCTCCGAACGAAGTTATCCCCGAAGGTTTGTACAAATTGATAATACCAGTCATCGGTCATTCCCGCGGCATCCGCAATTCTCTTCCGGACCGTCCTTTTTATCTTCGCAACCGCCGGAGGCGTCCACGTCACGTCCGCCGGAGCAGCTCTTCGACTCCCTTACGGCTTCGAGAAGCCTTCCGATCTCCGATTCAAGATCGGCAGGAGTCTTCGCCGCCAATACACATCCCGCCGCGCAGGCATGACCGCCGCCGCCGAACAGGGACGCCACTTTCCCCGCGTCGACGCTGAGTTCGCTCCTGATGCTCACGCGGTATCTGCCCGGAACGTTGTCCGGCTTTACGAAAATACCGGCGGTAACGCCTTCAATATCCCGAAGGACGTTCGCGATCCCGGACGTATCGGACTCATCCGCCCCCGCCTCCCTGATCTCATCGTTCGTGAGAACGAGCAGGCAGACGTCCGGATCCGGAAAACAGATCTTCGAATAAACCGTTTTCATCAGTCGCGTAAAAGCGCGCGTCTTGACTTCATAAACGCGGTGTGAAACGAACGACATATCGCCGGAAAAGGCTCTGACTCTGGACGCGATATAATGCGTCTGAGACGTAACGTTCGAATAAGCGAAGCAACCCGTATCGGTCAGAAGTCCGGTATAGATACAGCGCGACACGGCCTTTTCCACTTCATCCGTCAGCCAGTCCGGCCGTTCGGCGCCGCGGTCGAAGCCCATTCTGTTCAGAAGAAGATATATTCCCTCGGCGGTCGCGGCCCACTCCGGATCCAGAAGCGTTTCCGTGCAAAAATCGGTTCCGGACGCGTGGTGATCAATCCGCATCTTCACTGTGGCTTTTTCAAAAAGCTTCAGCCTCCCGCCGAGCCGTTCGGGAGAAGCGCAGTCAACCGCCACGGCAGCATCGAATTTTTCCTTTTCCACACTCGTATTCCCTTTGAAGCACGCAAAATCCACGCCTGAGATCTCCGGAAGAAAGTCAAGTTTGTTTTCCGGAGGTTCCCCGGCGAGCAGCGTCACGGACTTCCCCGCGGCTTTTAAAAAAGCAGCCAGCGCGCCGCACGATCCCAGCGCGTCCCCGTCGGCGTAAATATGAGGCAGCAGCAGCACGCTCCCGGCATTTAAAAGTATTCCGGCAAATTTATCAAAATCACCGTTGATCATCGTTCATTCCTCCGGATGAAAGCGACAAAGGCACCGGACCGCCGCGAAGCCATCCGATGCCTTCAAGATCAGATCATATCAGCATTCAATTCAGAATATCAGAAAGATCTCTTTTTAGCAAATACTACCGCAGCGCCCATAGCGAGGACCGCGATCACGGCGATCATCGCGACGGCGGCGTCGCCGGTCCGGGGCTGAGGCTCGTCCGTGGGAGCGGGAGCTTCCGCACCGGTGAGAACGACCTGAGTATTGCGGTCGTAAGTGGTCGCGCTGTTCAGTCTGACAACGGTGCCGTCATCAAGCTTCACGACGGCGCATACGGTATTCGAGCCCTCGAGCTCCTTGATGGGTACGGTCACTTTGAAGCGGAGAACGCCGCTGCAGTCCTCGCCGGGGAAGATCTTTCCGACGGCTTCGGCAAGACCGGCCTCGGGAGCGACGGTAAAGCTGTCATCGAAAACGAGTTTATCGTTGATCGCGTATCCGAAACCTGCTATCGCCTTGCGGAAAACGGCCCAGCCTGAATAGGAGATCGTCTCGCCCGCGTATTTCGCGATATCGAAGGATCCGTCTTCCCCGGCATAAGTATCGAGATTCGCTCTGGCCTTTCCGTCGGCCGTCTGGTTCAGGGCGGCGCCGTTCCACTCGATCAGGTCGAGGGACATACCGATCTGATAGGATTCCTCGGAATCGAAGTCAACGACGTTTGCGGTCCCGGCCGGCTCATCTTCGGTTACGGGAGCGGCTCCCTGAGACGGAACGGTGAACGCTTTAGCGTCAGCCTCGTTATCGAAGAAAGCAAGGAAGGCAATATCGATAGCCCAGTCAGTTCCGGTGCCGGCCATCATATCGAAGCGCGCGATCGTTCCGTCGGGATTGTCATTGTCCCAATGGTTGCCGGCGCCGCCTTCGGACAGATCGGCCACGGCGTTATGCCACTCGCCGTCAGCAACGATACCCTGCGCGATGGCGTGAGGCTCGTTTATCTTCACATACAGATCGATCGACGCCACTTCGGTATTGGAAGTCCTGTATCTGATGGAAACGTACTTGTTTGCGCTTCCGACTGCAAGAACCGGATTGAACTGAAGCCAGGGGTCGTTGTTTGAGGTGACGGTGAAATTCACGAATTTCACGCCGTCTTCTTCGTCAAGTTCCATTGCCACGCTCGGATTTGAGCTTTCGTCGAGAGCTTCGTAAAGTTCCTCCGCTCCGACGATCTTCGCCGGATCAGCGGCAAAAGCCGGCACACAAAGCGCGATCAGAATAAAAGCGGCAACAGCAAATGCTATTACTTTTTTCATTTTTCTTCCTCCTTAATGTATTGACGCCGGAACAGATCCGGTGCCGCGCGACACAGCCGCGCGAATACACGTGTTGATTATATCACGCATTTGCAAAACACTTCAAGCATTTATTTGCGTCCGCAAATTTTCAAACTTACTTCCGGTTTTTGAATGGATGCGGAAATCAGTGTGAGAAATGGGGTATACTCTTTCACGGTGTTC
>CADBOE010000075.1 GCA_902796205.1 uncultured Ruminococcus sp.
GATCAGAAAAGAAGCGTGTCGACCTTCTCTAACAGCTCGGCGATATGCCCGCGGGCGCAGTCGATGCCGGCCTGATCCAGCCCCTTGCCGGACCGCGCGTGCCGCAGATGCCTGCGAAGAAGGCGGACGTAGCCGACGAGAGCGGCCTTGTCGGAGACGGAGGCGATCAGCTCCGTGTTGTTCTCTCCGAGATAGCGCGACAGGATCGTTGACCACAGCCGTATGCTCGTATCGTACGGAATGCCGAGAAAGCGCTCGACGTTCGTATGGTCGATCTCGGTGAAACCGACGTATGCGTTGTAGATCGCCGCAAACTCGAACACGGGATGGCCCAGGCAGAGCGTGTCCATATCTATCAGCAGCACCTCGCCATCCTGCATCATCACGTTTTTGATGTGGAAATCGCCGTGGATCATATGATCGTCCTCGGGCATCTCGTCGAGAAGATCACGGAGCTTAACGTATTGTTCCCCGCTGATGTCGTTCTTGAGATCTTCCACCCAGCCTTTTGCGATGATGCGGATATCGGGCATTTCATCGTGCTTCAGCTCGGTTGAATGCAGCTTCTTCAGCAGCGCGACGGACTGGTCGGCGATCTCGTCGAAGCGCGACGGATCCTTTGCCAGAATATTCGCGAACGAATCGGCGTTCAGCAGCTCGAAAACCGAGCCGTAGCTGTCGTTTACGCGGACAACGTCGTACGGGATCGCCGTCGGGATGCCCATGACGAACGCTTTTCTTGCCAGCTCGCGCTCGCGCTGTATCGCGGGCAGCGAATCGGCGTCGCGGTAGACCTTTACGATCGTGTCGCGGTCAATTCTGTAGACTTTTCCGTTGGCGCCTTCTCCGATGACCTCGCAGCCGTCGACCGAAATATGCCTGTAGCCCTTCTGGATATCGAGCATCTCGGTAAATCCCGTCACGTCGAAAATTTCGTAAACGTCAGGCGAGACGTTTATCAGCTTGAGCGCCGGATATTCCTTCCTGAGGCGCAGAATTATGCGAAGGCCGGCGCTTGAAATATATTTCAGACCGTCGCAGTCGACCGTCACGAAACCGAACGGCCCGCCGGAAAGAGCCACGTTGATCTCGCTTTCGACGTTATTTGCGTTTGTGGAATCGATATGTCCTTCAAGAAAGATCGTGATTGAATCGGCGTCCGTATTGAATCTGCATAAGCTCATTTGAGTATCCTCCCTGCAAAGATTAGATATGCTTTTTGATTTTCAGAATATTCTGACCGTTTCTGTATTCGTAAGATATGTCGTCCATCGTCTTTTTCACGAGGAAAATGCCGAGCCCGCCGACGTCTCGCTCCTCCGCGCCGAGGGTAACGTCGGGATCCTCCCGTTTCAGCGGGTCGTACGGCTTGCCGTTGTCAATGAACGTTATGACCACCGCCAGAGGTTCTTCCTCGACCTCCACCCGCACCGTAGCCGGGCCGGTCGCAGGGTCGTAAGCGTAGTGGGCAATATTTCCGAAAAGCTCGTCAATGGCAACGTCGATCTGCATCTGAGCTTTCATCGGGCAATCGTACTTCTCCAGCTGTCCGTTGACAAAATCCGTTACCGTCGTGATGTTTTCGACCGTTGCCTCGATCGTAATCTCGTCCATTTTCTTTTCTCCCTTCCCTATATATTCCATGCAGAGCATGGTCAGATCGTCAAACTGGGACGCGTCGCCGACGAACTCGTTGACGGACTTTTTGACAGCAGCGAGCATGTCGTAGGCGCCGAGATCCTTTGCCTGATTGAGCGCGTCCAGCATGCGCCGCGTGCCGAAAAGCTCGGAATCCGCGTTTGTCGCCTCGGTAAGGCCGTCTGTGTAAACGAACAGCTTGTCCCCGGGCTGAAGCTCCATTTCATAATTTTTGTATTTTACACCGGGCATTCCGCCGATGACGAATCCGTGCTTGTCCTTGAAGAGCTCGAAATCACCGTCCCTGCGTTTGATGACCGGATATTCGTGGCCGGCGTTGGACGCGATGATCTTTCCCGTGCTGAGCTCAAGGATTCCGAGCCAGACGGTTACGAACATTTCCTCGTGCGTGCCGGAGCAGAACTGATTGTTCACGGCTTCGAGCACTTCCTCGGGCGATTTGCCGGTGAGGACCGTGTTCTGGATAATTATTTTCGATACCATCATGAACAGCGCCGCCGGAACGCCCTTGCCGGAAACGTCCGCCATCACTATTCCGAGATGATCGTCGTCGATCAGGAAGAAGTCGTAGAAATCGCCGCCGACCTCCTTCGCGGGGTCCATCGTGGCGTAAATGTCGAATTCGTCGCGGTCCGGGAACGCGGGGTAAATGCTCGGAAGCATGTCCGCCTGGATGCGCGTCGCGAGCTCGAGCTCCGTTCCGACGCGTTCCTTTTCGGCCGTGATCTTCATGAGATTTTCTTCGTAGTCGGCCAGGTCGTGTTCAACGTCCTTCAGCACGAGCCACAGCGCTTCAAGCTCGTCTCCCGTTTTTACGTTAAGCTTTCCGAAGTGGTCGGTGTCTCTGACGCCGTTAATGCGGTCCTTGGAGAATTCGACGGCCGCGTCGGCGATCGCGTTGATCGGGTCGGCAAGCTTTTTCTTGATTTTTCTCGCGAACAATATCCCGACGAGGTTCACGACGATCGCCATTCCGATGGCGTACTGGATGAAAAAGGAGAGCATTCCTTTTCCGACGTCGCCCAGCGTGACGTCTGACAGGAAAAAGCCGGTGATCTCGCCCGCGTCGTTGTACACGGGCACTCCGGCGGTGCACATCCAGCCGTAATCGTCGGTTTTTTCTATGTGATATTGAGTTTTTTTGGGATTTTCGGCGAAGAAAACGTCGATTTCCTTCCGGCTGACGGTCCTGAAGTCGCCGATGTGCCGTCCGGGTCTTTCCTGCTCGCCGGGGTCGGCAATATACACTATCGTATTGTTTTCCGTGTCGTACATCGCGAAATAAACGTCCTGGACGTTGCTCGCGTTGCGGAAGTCCTCGAGCGTGCTTTTGAGCTTCCTGTAATCGGCGTCAATTTCTATTTCGGAAAAACGGGCGTTGTACGTCATATTGCCCGATTCTGCCGTACCGTCGGCGCGCGATTTGGCGTAAATATCCATCACCTGATTTGTGAGTTCGCCGGGGTCAATTATTTTGTCGATTATTCCGGCGGCGTGCTTAGAGAGGTTGTATGCCTCGGATATGTATCTGTTGACGAGCGAGTAGGTGTAGAGGCCGAGTCCGATGAGAAGCGCGACGACGCCGAGCACGATCGAGCCGGCCAGCGTCATCCTGAACGAGCGCGATGCCAGCGAATAGTGCAATCTTTCAAATTTTGACATTTCTCTTACGTTTTTTTCTGGCATTTTTCTTTCCTCCGGACGGATTGGTGTTCTGCGGGCAGATGCCTGATATATTATAATGTTTCGCGTCGCGGAATTCAATGGCCGAAGAGGTGAGCGAGACTGTCAAGTAAACGTGGGCACTTTTTCCTTCCGCCTTTTTTGTAGCACTGTCTTCTCTCGCCTGTAAAGGCCCGTTACAC
>CADBOE010000076.1 GCA_902796205.1 uncultured Ruminococcus sp.
CTATTATCCCAGGTGCAAGCAGACAAACGATTCCAACAAATTCTTTCTTGACGAATTAAAACGGCAAATGACAGACCAACTATGGAAATCAATCAAAATTTATACAAAACTATCCCCGTACCATCATGGCGCGGGGATGTTTTTTACATCAGTTTATAATATCGGACGGCTTCTTTAATAAGCTCTTCCTTATCCGGTGGGCAGTGCGCTTGCTTGGAATTATCGTGCTTGGGCTTATTATACGATTCGCCAATAACCAGACCGTATTTGCGCTTAATCTGAGCGATGTACAAACTGGACACTTTCACATTATGGTGTTCAAATATATAATCACGAATATCGGCATACGTCGGTTTTGCTTCGCTTGCTGTAAGATCTTCCTGTTTAAGGTCAATATCGACTGTAATATAGTCCTTTGATTTTAGTTGGGACAAAAGAACTACTGTCTCAACATGCCCCGTGTCCGGAAACATATTAACCGGCTGAACGGCAGCGACTGAATACAGCCCGTCCCGGCAAAGCAGCCTGAGGTCACGCGCCAGCGTGGCGGGATCGCACGAAACGTAAACCACCCGCCTGACGGAAGCCGTTCTTAATGAATCTATCAGAGCCGGCTCGACGCCTTTTCTGGGAGGATCGAGAACGACCGTGCCGTCTGATCCGAAGTCAATCCCGCTGATTGTCCGCGGCACGTCGCCTTCGGTAAATACGCAATTGTCAATGGCGTTGAGAGCGGCGTTGCGGCGCGCATTTTCCACGGCGTCGGCAACTATTTCGATCCCGTGAAGAACGGGAGGATCGCTCCCGAATCCGGCGGGATGATCTTCGCGGAATCGGCCGAGCAGATACAGACCGATCGTACCGGCGCCGCAATACAGATCGTAAATTTTTCCGCCGGCCGAAAGCTCCGAAAAGCGATATACGGCGTCATACAGAAGCTCCGCGCCCTGCGTGCTGACCTGAAAAAAAGATCTCGGAGATATCTCGAAAAGCGACGAGCCGATTGCGCAGCGGAGAGTTTTCACGCCCCGGATGAGTCTCATGGGGCCGCTTAAAATCGTATTGCCCGGGGTTTTATTGACGTTCAGCCACAGACTCGCAAGCGCGGGGACGGCCGACGTCAGCGCTTCCGCAAATTCATTTTCCCGCGGAAGGGCGTCCGCATTCGCCGAGATAACGGCCATCGCTTTTCCGGTGCTGTCGCTGACCCTCACCGTAAGATGGCGCAGCAGGCCTTTTCCGGTAAGCTCATCGTAAGCGCTGTATCCGAACCGGTCGCAGAGAAGATCCGCCTGCTCGCGTATTGCCGCCGCGACAGGATTTTCGTGCGGACACGAAAGGCCGCGCTCAAAGAAAACCGGGCGATGGGAACCTCTGGCATAGAAGCAGGCCCGCGTGCTTCCGTTGTTGTCCGCGTAGGGATAGGACGTTTTGTTCCTGTAAACGTGTCCGGAAGGGGAGAGGCACGGCGCTATACCGATCGCTTCGGCGTCGAATCCGCCGATCCTTTCAAGGCAGTCGGATACGCGTCGCCGGATGAGCGAAAGCTGACCCTCGCGGGTGATATGATAAAAAGCGCATCCTCCACAGCCGCGCAGAGCGTACGTGCAGCAATGCTCGCGCCTTATCTCCGATCCCGCGGCGTCGGAAACGAGCCTTGCTACGGCGAAGTGCGGGCTTACTTTTATGATCCTGGCTGCGGCGCGCTCTCCCGGGAGCAATCCGGCACAGAATATCACGAAGCCGTCCGGGAGGCGGCAGATGCCGTCGCCGCGCTCGTTGACCGCTTCGCACGTCAATTCAACTGTCTGATTTTTTCTGACAGGCTGAATAAGATCCATTTCAATACGTCACGTCGCGTCCGCCGTTTCCGGAACGGGGTCGGGCGATGGGGCCGGCTCATCCGTATGCCCCGGTTCACCTGTCGGGTCGCCGGGATCATCGGTCGGGATTTCCGTCGGGACCTCGGTGGGAATTTCGGTAGGAGGAGTCGGATCTTCGGTTGCCTTCGCCGTGCCTTTCCTTACCATTTCCTGCCTGGATTCATACGTCTCGACTCCGATAAACTGCCTGTCAGCGTTGGAGCCGCTTCCGGTTATAACGTAAAGATTGATCGTGTAGCCGTTGACGCCGGTCTGGATCGTTTTGTTCACGCCTTCGGGCATCTCGGGATCGTCAAAATAAAGTGTGCTGTACGACGAACGTCTGGCGATCTGAGAAGAAAGCGATTTTTCGGGGAAGGATTTTACCGTTTCAACGGGTATATCCGCCGGCTCGACGCCTTCAAAATCGCTCTCGAAATATACCGTGCCGTTTATGGCGACGCGGACCGTGTCGCCCGTATAGGAAGCGCTCAGCCTGATTGGCATCCCGCTCGTGTTTTTTATCACGAGCCGCGCGTTCTCGGCTTCGTTAACGTATGCGTCGAAACCGATCAGTCCGAAAGCCGGCGCGTATTTGTATTTCGTATGCGCGACGATCTCGAGATCGGCGAGATATGCCGCGTTGTAGAGCGCGGTTGCAAGCTGCGAAAGACCGCCTCCGGTGAACGGCTTGTCCGCGCCGAAATAGTTTTCAAAAGCTTCCGCGTATCCAGTTTTCGCGTCGGACAGCTTCACGGCGGCGCTGAAGTCGATCGTTTCGCCCGGAAGGAACACGAGACCGTCCAGCAATCCGGCCGCCAGCGTCAGGTTTTTTTCTCTGGCCGCCTTGCTGCCGGCTTTCGTCGTGTCATCCTCCTGCACGTTTTTGTTGGATGAGCTTCCGAGAGTGTTCCTGAAAAGAACACCCTGATAGAATTCCTTGGTCAGAATAGGCTTTTTCTTCGCAAGAGGCAGTATCTCGGTCCGCGACGGATCGCCTTCGCCGGCGTTGATCCTGTTGACGATCTCGTCCAGCAGAGCCTCGTCGTATTCGGCTCCCTCTATCTCCGGCTCGATCCAGAGCTCCTTGCCGGACCGTTTCTCTATGCGCGCGTCCGAAGGCTTTTCGGGGAGTTCGTTGACGACGTTCACCTTCAATATTCTGGTGAATTCCGTGGTGACCGGAGTGAGCACGACCGTCCCGCCGCCGCCGATGGAATTGCCGTCGGCAAGCGCTTTAAGCACCTCGTCCGTGTACGCGGTAAGCCGTGCGGCGACGTCCTCGTTCCGCAATTCGACGCCGTTTTTGCCGTACGTGAATACCACCTGTTCTTCTTCGATGGTATAGGTGGGATCTACCCTCGGCTGACTCTTTCCGGCCATGGCGGCGCAGATCGTCTGTATCGTATTCTGGTTAACTTTGTAATCGAGAGAATATGCTTTTCCCGTCTCGCGAAGCTTAAGCACGGTGAACGCGCGGCTTACGAGGCCGCCGCTGCGCGCGTAGCCGTATATCTCATCGGCGAGCGATTCGGTGTCGGGCAGTGTGAATATCGAATTCATCGGATACGCGAGCGAATCTTCACCCGATTTTACCGTAACGGCCGCGTTCGATACGGGGTCTGCGTACGTTTTGTTGATATAATCAACGAGCTCGGTCCTTGACATGCCCGCGACGCTTTTGCCGTTGAGGGTTATGCCGTTGTAGACCCAGTCGCCTTTAACGACGCCCCTGCAATAGTTTATGAACATGAAAACGATCGCCGTTACTGCGGCTACCACCACGGCGGCAATGACGATCCTCGTGACTGTGCTTTTTCTGCCGGGGGTTTCCTCATATTCGTCGTCGCTGTAGCTTTCTACGTAAACAACGCCTCTCGACGTGGTAACGGCATGGCGGTTCGAGCCGGACGAGCCGCTCTTTTTTCTGCTCCGGGAGACCTTTGCGGCTGAGGCGGGCAACGGCTTTTTTGCGTCCTTCGCGGAATGAACGGGCCCTTTTACGCTGATATCGACGTTTTCCTCTCCGCCCTCGCCTCCGAATTCTCCGTCGCCCGCGGCGTCGTCGGCGTCTTCGCTGTCGTCGGGGTCGTCCAGGTCGTCAACGTTTTCAAATAAGCTTTCTCCCTCGTCCTCGATATGGCGCACGTTTCCTTGCACGCCGTCAACGTTCCTGACGTCGCCGACAGGGGTAATGTCGATCTCTTCAGGATCGTCCGCTTCATTTACGCTGTTATTTTCTATATCGCTGTTTTTTAATTCGAAATCGTCCAGTTCGTCCAAGGCCGTATTCTCCTTTGCGGGTCGGATTTCCGCGTTTCCCGGGCAGGCCGCGGATACAATTCCTCATTGTCATTATAACATAAATCGGTCCGGGTGTAAAACCGGAGTGAAACCAGGGCTCACGCATGAAAAGAATGAATGATATCAGCAAGAAAAATATCGTCA
>CADBOE010000077.1 GCA_902796205.1 uncultured Ruminococcus sp.
GCCACGGGAACGATGATCAGCACCGGATTCAGGCCGGCTTTCTGTTCGATCACGTTTCCGTTTTCGTCAAGCTCTTTGTCGTTGCTGACAGCGAACGAATATTTGAATCTTCCGCCGGGAGCAACGTCTCCGCTGATATAGAAATCCATTATGTCTCCGCTGTAGTCGGAATACGTCCACGACCCGTCGGCATTCTGGACGCCCTTGTCGGCCTCGTCGTGAACGTTGTCGGTCCAGGCGAAATTGACGGTGTAATCCTTTCCGCTGACGCCTACGTCGGATTTCAGAATTTTGACGGTCATATATTTTCCGTCTACTTTGTATTCGCAATCGGCCACCTTTTCGCTCGCGTAACCGTCGCCGGTAAATCTTTCAAGAACGACGGTATCCGCCGAGGCGGGGGATTTGTTCACCACGAAATCGAACGTATTCCAGCCCTGGGCGGTCTGATCGGAATCGATCAGGAGGTTCATCCAGAGATTGTCGGTGTACGGCGTGATGTCGTCGTTGCATTCTACCCGGAAGTAGAAATAGTCGTTGTCCCTCGCGAGGCGCGCGCCGATTATGTCGTTGCGGCCGGAGAATTCCTGATACACTGTGCGTCCGTAGCCGAGAGCGTCGCGGTCGCCCGTATTGCCGATATACGCGGCATAATACGGCGTCACGTTCTGCCATTCGTTTTCTCCGGCGCCGAGCGTGATCGCGACGGGATTGCCGGGAACCGGTATCGGTCTCGCGCCTTTATACTTGCGCACGTAATTCACGAGCTGATAATAATAATGGTCCTTCAGATCGCCTTTCGAGGGCTCGATGTCCCGGCTGTTCTCGTCGTCGTACTGGTCCGGGAAGGCGTTTTTTACTCCGCCCCATTCTTCGTATCTTCCGGCTGTCCATTCGTTCCAGCCTGTCACAAAAATCACCTTCGGATCGAGCGTAAGGGCGTAATCCCACTGCTCGGCGAAATTGTAGCCGTAGAGCTTGCTGTTCTCCGTGCCGAGATGCGACTCGTCGAGAGTATAAGATCTTCCCGCGTTATACGGGCCGTTCATTGCGGAGAGCTCGTGCGTTTTGTAATTGTGATTCTGGGCCACGCCGACCGTCACCTGCTCGATCTTTCCGGCCGCGCGGTCCTCGTCGTTTGCGTAATAATACGCCTGCGGGTACATGGAGAGCCAGCCCCAGGCTCCGTTCAGGTCGAGATGCTCCTGTAAGGCGATATATTCGGGGATATTGTTTCTGAATGTGAAATAGTTCATTATGTTGTTGTCGAGCTGTTCGCTCAGCTGAAGCTTTCCGGGCCAGCCCATCAGCATCGGCTTTCCTTCCCAGTAGAACCAGAGCTTCTGGAATTTTTTGGGATAGTATATGTCCGTAAAGAGCATCTGAAGCTGCGTCCGGGCGTCAGATGACGCCGAGAACGGAAGCATGAACGATACCTTGGGCGTTTTTACGCCGTCGTCCATCGCCTTGCCCCAGGTTTCGTACAATTTGAGATAGCATTCGCGCCAGGTGGCGGTGCCGTTTGTATTGTCCGTGAATATCGTGTCGATACCCGCGTTCGCAAGCAGCTCCGCATGACGCCTCAATACCCATTCGTCCGTCCCGACGTAATAACCGTTTATGGATTCGTTCCACCAGTGCCCGGCGCTCTTCGGCCACAGCGGGTTGTCGTAGTCGTATTTCGCCTCCGGGTGTTCCTCGCTGAAAATCTGGTTGTTGAAGGGCATCAGGGACAGTCTTGCGTTATTGTGCCACGTCCAGTAGAAAAGCGCCACCGTCTTGTCCGTTTTCGGATCGCCGACTTCGGCGTTGGTGAGGGAAACGCGTCCGAGTCCGTCGGTGAACACCCAGGTGTCCGGCATAACTTCGTGAGTATTGATGAGACTGTTTTCGGGAATAACGTATTCCTTGGGCGGCTTTACCGAAACGTAAGCGTTGTCGGCTGTTTCACATTCAAGGAACGGTTCCGGGGAGCGCGACTTGAAAATAATGCTGAGCTCCATGTCCCATTCATGTTCAAGGCCGTTCTGGTAGCAGAAGCCCTTCGAAACGGAATTGTCCATTATGACCCAGCATCCGGCCGAACCGGAGGCGTTATATATCAGGAAAAGATATTCGCCGGCCGGCTGAGGATCGTCGTTGAAGCGCACCGCGTGAGCCTGGTTGTCTTTTATGACGAAATCCTTGGAATAGAGCGGTCCTGCCTCGACCGTCGTGTCGAAATCGTTGTTCCATTTGAAAATGCCCACCGTCGCCGTCGAATCGGTGCTGTTCCAGCTCGGCATATTGAAGCTGAAGCCTACGAATTCTCCGTTTACGTGAACGCGCTGCCCGAGGGAGCCGTCTCCGACGTCGGTCTGCATGGCTGTGCGTTCGCCGTTTCCGTAC
>CADBOE010000078.1 GCA_902796205.1 uncultured Ruminococcus sp.
AAGTGCCTAATTTTAGCACTTTTTTTCAAAAAAATATTCAGGAAATCGGCCTAAATTTCAAAATAGCTTATCAAACTCGGGTCTGTCCCCCGTTGCAGCCTGTCCTCCGTTGCGCATTTTTCCGGTTGACATCGGCGTCCGAACGTGGTAGAATCTCCAAATGTATAAGTTTATGCATTTTTATTGACGCATTCGTGCGATCATATAGATTTGGATAGTACTTTGACAACTAAATAAGAGGTGTTTGTTATGAAAGATTTTCTGATTGTTCTGGTAACAGCGCTTCCTTTGATTATTGCCGCAGTCATCGCCTGTGTGCTCATCCGCAAAAAGACGTGGGAGAAAGCATACGAAGAAGGCTGCGTGACTACCAAAGCCGAGTCCGATAAGATCATCGGGGATGCCGGTACCGAGGCGAAAAGGATCGTTTCCGAATCGCTGAAGGAAGGCGAAAATAAAAAGCGGGAGTATCTGCTCGCGGCGAAAGAGGAGATTCACAGAAGCCGCATAGAGCTGGAACATGAGATCAAAGAAAGACGCAACGAAATACAGCGGAACGAACGCAGACTGATCCAGAAGGAAGAGACGCTTGACAAGAAGCTGGAAATACAGGACCAGCGCGAATCGCAGCTGAATGAAAAAGCGGCGGAGCTCGCGAAGAACGAAGAGGCCGTAAAGGAGACACTGCAGAAACAGATCAGCGAGCTCGAGCGCGTTGCCGGCATGAGCCGGGACGAGGCAAAGGCTCTGCTTCTTACCAATATAGAAAATGAACTTGAGCGCGAAAAGGTCGCCCTTATCAAAGAATACGAGACGAAGCTCAAGAACGAGTCGGTAGACCGGGCGAGAGATATATTGTCCACGGCCATACAGAGGTGTGCCGCCGATTACGTGTCGGAGGCTACCATATCCGTTGTCCAGATCCCGAACGACGAGATGAAGGGCAGGATTATCGGCCGCGAGGGCAGGAATATACGGGCTCTCGAAACTCTGACGGGAATCGACCTTATTATCGACGATACGCCTGAATCTGTCGTATTGTCCGGCTACGATCCGGTACGCAGGGAGGTCGCGCGGATAGCTCTCGAGAAGCTTATCCAGGACGGCCGCATCCATCCCGCGAGGATCGAGGAGATGGTCGAAAAGGCGAAGAAGGAAGTCGATCAGGTCATTCGTCAGGAAGGCGAGAACGCCACCTACGAGACAGGCGTTTACGGACTTCATTCTGAGCTCGTTAAGCTGCTCGGGCGGCTCAAATACAGAACGAGCTACGGACAGAGCGTGCTGATCCACTCGATCGAGGTATCGAGGCTCGCCGGAATCATGGCCGCGGAGCTCGGACTCGACGTCGCGATGGCGAAGAGGGCCGGACTGCTCCACGATATCGGCAAGGCCGTCGACTTCGAAATGGAAGGCTCGCACGTCGAGATCGGAGCGGAGATAGCGAGAAAGTACAAAGAAGGGCCGCAGGTCGTCAACGCGATCATGTCGCACCACGGCGATACGGAGCCCAGCGGACCGATTTCCGTGCTTGTTCAGGCGGCGGATTCAATTTCGGCCGCGAGACCGGGCGCGAGAAGGGAAACTCTCGAAAATTATATCAAGCGTCTTGAGAAGCTCGAGGCTATCGCAAATTCGTTTGACGGCGTTGAAAAGACTTACGCCATACAGGCCGGAAGAGAGATACGCATCATGGTGAAGCCGAGCACCGTCTCCGACGACGGAATGGTGCTGCAGGCGCGCGAGATCGTAAAGAAGATCGAGGATGAAATGACGTATCCGGGCCAGATCAAGGTCACGATGATCCGCGAAACGAGGACCGTGGATTACGCGAAATAAGCGAGGCTGCGATACGGTCGCGGACGACGCGGCGCAAGACCGCCGCCGGGACTCCCGGAACGGTCGCCGACGACGCCGGAAGCGCTGCTCAGGAATGTCGCATACAGCGCGCAGCGGCAAAATATAACACAAAATATAACATAAAAAACGGATGAAGCTCGACCAGAATTTCATCCGTTTTATTTTCGTTATATCCGCCGAGGAACGCCGGCTAAATGCGAGCCGGATCAGAAAAGAAGCGTGTCGACCTTCTCTAACAGCTCGGCGATATGCCCGCGGGCGCAGTCGATGCCGGCCTGATCCAGCCCCTTG
>CADBOE010000079.1 GCA_902796205.1 uncultured Ruminococcus sp.
CCTGCAACCGGGGACAGACCCCGGTTTTCGCACCCTGTCCCCGCAACCTGCAACCGGGGACAGACCCCGGTTTTCGCACCCTGTCCCCACAACCTGCAACCGGGGACAGACCCCGGTTGAGACCCCGGATGTTATCCGTTGCCGCATGATTTGCACGTCGTCATTACAATCGCTATAATACAGGCGCTCCGGCGCTTATTCACATTCACCGCAACGCCGTCATAACCGCGGCATTACCCTCCGCATTAATAAGGAAATTTGCCATGGCCAGAATAATTGAAATCGCAGATACGGACCACGAAGGACTCGACGCATATATCAGACTGACGGGACGTCAGCTGAGAAACAGGCTCGAGCCGGAAAAAGGCATATTCATCGTCGAAAGCCCCATCGCCATTGACGCCGCACTGAAAGCCGGCTGCGAACCGCTATCGCTCCTGACCGAAAAAAAATACGTGCGCGGCCGGATGAAAGATATTATCGGCCGGCTTGGCGACAGCGTCCCCGTGTACGCGGCCGACGAAAGAACGCTGCGCGATATGACCGGCTTCGCCCTCACCCGCGGCGCTTTGTGCGCAATGAAAAGGCCGGAGGAACGCGATTGGCGGGAGCTTTGCACAGGCGCAAAAAGAATCGCCGTGCTCGAAAATATCGTTGACAGCACGAACGTCGGCGCGATATTCAGATGCGCGGCCGGACTCGGAATTGACGCGGTGCTGCTTACGCCGGAATGCTGCGACCCGCTCTGCAGGCGCTCGGTCAGAGTCAGCATGGGCACGGTACTGATGGTGCCGTTCGCGACAATAGGCAAAAATCCCGCTGATTGGCCGGACCCCGCGCTCGACGAGCTCAAGGCGGCCGGATTCACGACGGCGGCAATGGCTCTTCGCGACGACGCGGCATCAGTTGACGACCCGGAATTTATTGCCGCCGAAAAACTCGCGATCGTACTGGGCACCGAAGGAGACGGCCTCCGCGAAGAAACCATTGCCCGCTGCGACAGAACGGTATGCATAAAAATGACCGCCGGTGTCGACTCACTCAACGTAAGCGCCGCGGCGGCCATCGCCTTCTACCAACTCGGCAGAAAATAATTTTTTTCGTTGCTGTCAATATCCGACGCCGGCGCCCGACGCCTGATACTGACAGCTTAATGCCTGACATTTAACGCTCAATACTCAACATTTACCGCGCATCGCACGCTGAAAAGTGCACGCCGCAAGTTTCACGTTACCAATCGCGCCGAAAATTGCGCATCGAGCAACATCAGTTATTTTTTCTTCTTCGAAACTCCGACGATGACGCCGGCAACAACGGCGGCCAGCGCGCAGGCTCCGGCAGCGATACCGATGATCAGACCGGTGTTCGGCCCTTTCGCGTCATTACCTCCGGAATTGTCGCCGGGCTTGTCCGTCGCCGCGGGAGCGTCTGTTGCCGAAGCGGCGTCCGTTGCGGGAACGTCCGTAGGCGCAGGCGTCACGGCGGGAGCCTCGGTCGCGGGAGCCTCGGTAGGCTTGGCCGTGGGTTCCTTCGTCGGCTTTTCTGTAGCTGCCGAAATGGCGGAATCGCCCTCGGCCAGCCACTTTTCGCCGAATTCATTGGCAGCCGCCACATTCGTGAAGAACGCGAAATAATAAACCTCATATTCGCACGTTCCCTTCACGCTTCCCATCGGATCCAGACGGCAGTCGGCCATATAACCCGTCCACTTTTTGTTCGCGCCGAGATTGACGTTGACATACTGAAGATCTTTTGTCGCCTTCGCATCGAACGTGACGTCCTTCGGTTCGTCAAAACCGGCGTTGACGTCGGTCTGGAAGTAGAAATTGCCTCTCGTAAATTGCGTTTCGGCATCGTAACGTATGCCGATCTGCATTATTTTGTACTTGTCGGCATCGACAAGCAGATCTTCGTCCTCGAGCGCGGCGGAATTGAACATAATAACCGCCCACGGATCTCCGGCGTCGGTCATCGTGATGATGTAGCACTTTTTCTCGTCGTCAAACGTTATGCTGTCGATCATATTCGTCATTCCGCCGAAAATGCCGCCGGCAACGTATTTTTCCTCCTCGTCAAAGCGGAAGATCGGGCCGGGCGCGTTGTCAAACGTAGAAGGATCGGGCTCCGTCGTCGGCTCCGGCGTCGCGGGAACCTTGCTGCCGTCCGCGCTGTATTCGTACGAAACGGGCAGGCCGGTGTTCGTGGTAAGCTTTACGACGGTACCGTCTTCAAACTGCACGACGAAATCGATAATGTGATCGCCCGTCACAGAAGCAACGTCAAACTGTATATAGTAACGCGTCACGTAGTCGCACATCTGCGCCTGCGCCGCGGCTTTCACCGCGTCGTCCGTCGTGACCATGTATGCCGGATCAAGCACGGGAGCGCCGCCGTCGATCATATATCCGAGCGACGTGATCTCGCCGTAATCGCTGGCAAGCCATCCGGAAATACCGATCTTTTCGGCCGGTCCGCCCAGCACGCTTTCGTAGTCCTCGAGGTACGTTTCGACTCCGCCGCTCGCGCCGATGGCTTCGTCATCGCGGAGAATCCTGTCCCAGAGGACAATAAGCCTTCCTCCGCCGGACGTGAAATCTTCAAATTCAAGAACGTCGTCTGCCGAAGGCGCCGCATAGGCAATCCCCGCCATGGACAGCACCATTGCGACGACCAATATAAACGGTAACAATCTTTTCATATTTGTTCCTCCATTTGTATTTGGCATTAACCGCGGTCAATTATATCCTCACCTAACTGTGATGTCAATGTTGCAGCGCGTGCCGGGGGCGGTGGCATCCGGGGACGCAACCGGGGACAGAGCAGCGTTGCAGTGACAACGGTATGAGTGGCGGCAACCGGGGACAGAGCAGCGTTGCAGCGGCAATGGTGGAGGCGGCAACCGGGGACAACCGGAGACAAAGCAGTGTTGGGGCGGCAATGGGGGCTGTGGGGGCGGCAACCGGAGACAGACCCCGGTTGCGGGATAGCACGGGAAAATGTCGCAACCGGCGGACGGGGCTGGTGCGGGTGGCTTCTAAGTTTGATTGTGGTTTTGCGCTGGTGCCCGGGGACCGGTTTTGGGGTGTAAACAGAGTAGCTGATGGGGTGGCTGAAGGAAGCCCCAAACCGGGGTCTGTCCCCCGTTGCTGCCTTAAGTTTTTGCCTTTCGGTTCATAAACTTTTGGAAATCTCGGGCCAAAAGGCCGTTTTCTCGCTGCTTTTGAACCAAAATCGCCATAAATGTCGATTTTTGTCGAATAATGACGATATTTGACGATATTTTTTGCTTGCCGCTCCGGCTTCGCTATGGTATGATTCTCTCACTTCCCGCCTGCGGAAGTTGTCCATTTAGTTAGCAGGCTTCGCAGCATCCATTCGCACCAAAAATAACACGTTTTCCGCCGTCC
>CADBOE010000080.1 GCA_902796205.1 uncultured Ruminococcus sp.
GCGGCGCTCGAGATGATCCATACGTATTCGTTGATACACGACGATCTTCCGGCAATGGACAACGACGATTACAGGCGCGGGAGGCTGTCCTGCCACAAACGCTTTGACGAGGCGACCGCGATTCTCGCCGGCGACGCGCTGCTCACGCTGGCGTTTGAGATTTCAGGGAACGCCGCTGCGGAGCTGGCTGAAAAAAGTATTGCCTCCGGCGATCCTGAAGCGGCTTCTTCGTTTCTCCGCATAGTTCCGCTTCTTGCCGGACGGGCGGGGACCGAGGGCATGATCGGCGGTCAGGTGATCGATCTCAAGGCGGAAAACAATATTATCGGTGAAAAAGAACACGACGCGCTGTGCCGCATGAAAACAGGCTGCCTGTTGACCGTTCCGGTAGAGATATCGGCTCTTTGCGCCCGCAGGGAAAATACAGGGGAAGCCCGGCTGCTGATGGATTACGCAGAAGCTGTGGGACTCGCTTTTCAGGTGAAGGACGACATACTCGACGTCGAGGGAGATCCCGTGCTTCTCGGGAAAAAGACAGGCATGGATGAAGCGGATAACAAAACGACGTTCGTCACGCTTTACGGCGTCGAGGGAGCGAAAAGGATACTTTCTGATCTTACAGGACGCGCCGTCGGCGACTGCGACGCGATAATAGCCTCCCGCGAATGCGATGAGGCGAGCGCTCTTTTTCTCAGGGATCTCGCCGTTTATCTTCTCGAAAGGAAATATTGATGTCTGAATTCGACGGTATTCTGAATAAGCTTCCCGGGATGAGCGTTTCCGAAAAAGAGGAGCTTTGTTCGGATATACGCAAAAAAATCATCGCGACCGTTGAAAACAACGGCGGTCATCTCGCGTCGAATTTAGGCGTCGTTGAGCTGACCGTCGGTCTTTACAGCGTCCTCGATCCGTTCAGGGACAAGGTTATCTGGGACGTCGGACATCAATGCTACGCGCATAAGCTGCTCACCGGGCGGGCGGACGCTTTCGGGACCCTCAGACAGCTCGGCGGTATAAGCGGATTCCCGATGGGCTCGGAAAGCCCGGCCGATTGCTTTGAAACAGGCCACAGCTCCACGTCCGTTTCCGCCGCCGTCGGTTTCGCGAGAGCAAGAAAAATATCCGGCGAACAATATCATATCTGCGCTGTCATCGGTGACGGCGCTTTCGGCAGCGGAATGGTCTACGAGGCCCTGAACGACGCCGGTCAGTCGGACGACGATATCATAGTCATATTGAACGATAACGGCATGTCCATTTCTCCGAACGTCGGCGCGATGCACAGATATCTCATAAAATTGAGATCCGGACGAAGGTATATAAAAGCGAAAAAGGGCGTTCAGAAGGCGCTGTCGAAGCTCGCCGCTCCCGGACGTTTCATTGAGAGGCAGATCCAGCGCGTAAAAACGATGATGCGCTCCGCCGTTGTTCCGGAGGGCGAGCTTTTTATCGATCTCGGCTGGAAATATCTCGGCCCCATCGACGGTCACGACGTGCAGGCAGTTTCCGAAGCCGTTTCCAAGGCGGAATTTATAGGCGGTCCTGTGATAATCCACGCGATAACGAAAAAAGGGCGCGGCTACGGACCGGCGGAGAACAATCCGTCGGCCTATCACGGCGTGTCTCCGGCATCGCCGGGCACGGCAGCCGGGAAGAACGACCGCTCTTTTTCCGGGAATCTCGGCAGGGAATTATGCGCCGTCGCAAAAGAGAACAAAAAGATCGCGGCGGTGTCCGCGGCAATGGCCGGCGGCACGGGATTGTCCGCCTTCGCCGAAAATTTTCCCGACAGATATTTCGACGTCGGTATTGCCGAGGAGCACGCCGTAACGATGTCGGCGGCAATGGCGAGAGCGGGCCTCAGACCGTTTCTTTGTCTTTATTCCACTTTTTCCCAGCGCGCCTACGACCAGATCGTACACGATATAGCCATTCCCGGCAACGGAGTCGTCCTGTGTCTCGACAGGGCAGGGGCGGCTGGAGCGGACGGCAGGACTCATCAGGGAATCTACGACCTGTCGTTTCTTGCTCCGCTTCCCGGAATCACGGTATGCGCTCCGTGCAGCCTTTCCGAACAGTCGGAAATGATACGCGAGGCGGCTGCCGCGGAGGTTCCTTACGTGATCAGATATCCGGCGGTGAGCGTTCTGGAGGATTCGTTTCCGGAATATGCCTCGATCCGTTCGGCACCGGGCCGCGGCACGCTGCTCCGGGACGATACCGGTCTGAGCGAGAACCCTGTAATATTTATTTCCGTCGGGAGCATGACGGCCGAGGCTCTCAGGGCTTCGCGGATCCTTTCTGACAGTCGGATCGGTTCAGCCGTTTTCGACGCGCGGTATATGAAGCCTCTTGACGCTGACGGAATAGGCGCTCTTATGAAAAAGCATCCCCGTTCCGCTGTCGTCACTCTCGAGGACGGCGCCGCGTCCGGCGGGTTCGGCTCGGAGATTCTTGCGTTTGCGTCGGAGAACGGACTCGGATCCGACCGGATAAAGATCATCGGTTATCCCGATTGTGACGTGCCGCACGGCAAAATCGAAGAACTCAGGAAAATGTTCGGACTCGACGCCGTGTCGGTCGCGGCCGCGGCCAAAAATTTGCGGGATAAACTCGCGGAGCGGTCCGGCAATGAGACTTGACATATATCTCGCCGAAAAAGGCATATATAAGAGCAGAACGAGAGCCGCGGAGGCAGTAAGATCCGGCTGCGTTTTTCTGCGCGAAAAACCGCTTCTGAAACCGTCGTATGATCTGACCGACAGCGATATTTCAGCTCTCGTATGCCTGCCAGACCCCCTTGAATACGTGAGCAGGGGAGCTTTGAAGCTGGAATACGCTCTCAAAACGTTCTCGATATCTGTTGCCGGCCTTTATTGCGCCGATATAGGAGCATCCACCGGAGGATTCACTCATGTCCTGCTGAGAAGCGGCGCTTCGCACGTAACCGCGCTCGACGTCGGGCACGGTCAGCTTTCTCCGGAGATCGCCTCCGATCCGAGAGTCCTGAACGCGGAGGGGACGGACGTGCGCCGCTTTGAGCCTGAACGTAAATTCGACTTTCTGTCGATGGACGTTTCGTTTATCTCCGTCCGCCTTCTCGCTGAAAAAATATCCGGCCTTCTTCACGACGGGGCGGACGCAGTGATCCTTTTCAAGCCCCAGTTTGAAGTAGGGCGTTCGTCTGTCGGCAAACGCGGCGTAGTGAAGGATCAGCGGCGCGCCATGGAGGCAATGCGCGATACGGTCGCGGTATTCGAAAGCGAAGGGCTTTTCCTGCAGGCTTCGTGCGATTCTCCGGTGACAGGCGGCGACGGCAACAGGGAATATCTGCTTCATCTTAAAAAGCGTGAGAAAACAGGGAAGCACGCAGAGAAACAAGGAGAAATACAGGACGGAAAACAGGACGGAAAACGGGCCGGAAAACCGGAATAAACATGATCTAAAAAAACACTTGCATCCGTCGCCACGATATGGTAGAATACGCTCGCTTCCGCGGCGGAGGCAAAAAAAGGAAGTATAGCTCAGCTGGTTAGAGCATTCGCTTGACGTGCGAAAGGTCCAGAGTTCGAATCTCTTTACTTCCACCATTA
>CADBOE010000081.1 GCA_902796205.1 uncultured Ruminococcus sp.
ATTATGCGTGCTCCGGGATTTTCACTAAGCCGTTTTCTGACTCCCGCGAGCACTTTTTCGTAAATGGCCGGATCGGTGAGGCAGGGCTGCGCGTCCGGTTCGCGGCTCGTTCCGGCAAGCTCCGGGAGCGTGTGCACGAATCCGCCGGCGTATCTGATCTGCTCTCCGAACCCGCTCATGTCGCGCCCGAGGAAGCCGTTGATTTTCTGTTTTGCCGCGAACGCCGGGCTGAACGTGTCAAACCAGAATGTGTCGCGACTGAATATCTTCGGGGAGAATATTCTCTCCGTGCCGTCGGCGATTTCAGCCGCCCGGTCCTGTCTGAACGTTTCGTACGTCGATGAATAGAACCGCCAGTTTGCGTAATCTTCAAGGAAAACGTAAGTACCGTACAGCGTGCCGGTGGCGTCTGCTCCTGTGATGAACAGGTCGCCTTTTTCGCATATTATGGCGTAACCGCTGTTTTTCAGGGTGGCGCGGGCAGATTTTACCTTTTCGGTGTCAAAGCGTGTTTCTCCGAGCAGGATCCGGTGAGCGGCCGATTCCGCCTCCGGGTCTCCGTCGAAGACAGCGGTCAATTCCGCGCCGCATTCAAGGCGGATATATTTTGCGAGATCGTCTGCCGCACGGGTAACGACGGGGCAGTCTTTCGATGAAGATCCGCGGATAATTATAAAATCGCTGACGTCGGTTCCGCCTATGCGGATCTTTATGGTCTGATTTGTCATCTTGTTCAGCTCCCTTCAAAACGAATTATCCGGAAATAAGGCGCCGTTGTCAACCGGGAAAATCGCTAAACCCGGGTCTGTCCCCGGTTGCTCTGCCGTTGGGATCCGGTGAAGAAACCCGGGTCTGTCCCCGGTTGCGGTCCGCCTTTGGTCTGGCGCGGCGGCGGGAAATAATGAGAAATAACGGGAAATATCTGCAAATATATCGCGCAAACCGTTGCTGCTGCTTGATCTCCGGCTTTTCCGATTCAGGTCGTCCAACTGCCGAAACCCGGGTCTGTCCCCGGTTGCACCCGATAATTGAGAGTTGCAGTGCGTGCCGCGTGATGGTATAATGTTCTGAAGCTCACGTCGGCATTATCCGCCTGCGCGGAAAGCCGCCCGGGAGCGTGGAAGCACGTTTGCACATAAAAGTACGTGTACGCGTAAACATAAACATAAACATAAACATATGACCAGATCAGATCAGAACTGAAAGGACGGATCGTAATGAATCCCGGCGACAATTCCAGAAAAAGAATATACAGTGCCATCCAGCCTTCCGGCCAGCTCACGCTGGGAAATTATCTCGGGGCCCTCAGAAATTTCCCGAAGCTGCAGGATGACTATGATTGCGTTTATTGCATTGCCAACATGCATTCGCTGACCGTGCGCCAGGACCCGGCCGAACTCCGCGAAAGAATATACAGCCTGCTCGCTCTCTATCTGGCATGCGGACTTGACCCCGACAAAAACACGCTGTACCTTCAGTCGCACGTTCATGAGCACGCTGAGCTTGCGTGGATATTGAACTGCTATACGTATATAGGCGAGCTTTCACGCATGACCCAGTTCAAGGACAAATCGTCGAAGCACGCCGACAATATCAACGCCGGACTGTTCACTTATCCGGTCCTGATGGCCGCCGACATACTGCTTTACCGCTCCGATTTCGTTCCGATAGGGCAGGACCAGAAGCAGCATCTCGAGATCGCCAGAGACATCGCGGACAGATTCAACAGGCTCTACGGAGAAACGTTCGTCATACCGAATCCGCTCATTAAGCGCCAGGGCGCGAAGATAATGAGCCTTCAGGAGCCGGACAGGAAAATGTCCAAATCGGATCCGAACGCTTCGAATTTCGTCCTGATCACCGAATCGCCGGATTCAATAATGAAAAAATTCAAAAAAGCCGTTACGGATTCGGAGGCCGAGGTCAGGTACGACGAAGAAAACAAACCAGGCGTCAGCAATCTGATAAATATTTACGGCGCGGTCACTGAAAAGAGCGCGATCGAGGTCGAGAAGGAGTTTTCGGGCGCCAGATACGGCGAATTCAAGACGGCGGTAGGCCAGGCGGTCGTTGACGCCCTCGCGCCTATAAGAGAAAAATACGGCGAACTGATGAATGACAGGGCATACCTCGACAAGGTCATGAGCGAAGGAAGAGAAAAAGCCTCCGCCATCGCCGCCGCCACTCTCCGCGACGTTTACGGCAGAGTGGGATTTGTGCTGTAATAAGCGTAACGACCGTACTGAACGGGAACAGCCGCAACGACCGGCCGCGACAACAGCGACAGACTCGGCAGCAGCGACAGCCGCGACAGCCGCAAGAGCCGCAAGAGCCTCAAGAGCCGCAAGAGCCTCAAGAGCCGCAAGAGCCTCAAGAGCCGCAACAACTGCGACAACTGCGATATCCGCAGCATACGCAACATCATCACTTTGGAATTTTTACGGATCCGACGCGGGTCCGGGCTGACGAAATGGAAAACAAGTTTCACGTCGTATCGGAATATGAGCCAACGGGAGACCAGCCTGCCGCCATAAACGCGCTCGCCGAAGGGATCGGGCGCGGAGACGTGTGCCAGACTCTTCTCGGAGTTACCGGCAGCGGAAAGACCTATACGATGGCGAAGGTCATCGAAAAAGTCCAGCGGCCTACGCTCGTGCTTGCCCACAACAAAACTCTCGCGGCCCAGCTGTGCACCGAGTTCCGGGAATTTTTCCCGGACAACGCGGTGGAGTTTTTCGTTTCGTATTACGACTATTACCAGCCCGAAGCATATATTGCCTCCACGGATACGTATATCGAAAAGGACTCGAGCGTCAACGACGAGATCGACCGCCTGCGTCACTCCGCCACAGCGGCATTGCTCGAAAGGCGCGACGTTATAATCGTTGCAAGCGTATCGTGTATTTACGGACTGGGCGATCCCGAGGACTATACCGATCTCATGGTCTCGCTGCGGCCCGGCATGAAAATGGAAGTGGACGAGCTCGCGTCGCGCCTTGCCGCTATGAATTACGTCTTCGACAGAGGCGACTTTTCATCGAGAAATTCATTCAGGGTGTCCGGCGACACGGTTTCGCTGAGACCGTCGGACAGGGACGACGCGATACTCAAAATAGAATTTTTCGGCGACGAGATTGACCGCATATGCGAATGCGACGCGATGAACTTCAGCCTGAGACGCGTTCTGAATCACGCCGCGATATTTCCGGCGTCGCATTACGCGACGACCGACGCGAAGCTTGAAAGAGCTATTGTTACCATCGGAGAGGAGCTCGAGGAACGGCTCGCCGAACTGAAGGCGCAGAACAAAATTGTTGAGGCGTACCGGCTTGAGCAGCGTACCCGCTACGACATGGAGCTCCTGCGTGAAACAAAATTCTGCAACGGGATCGAAAATTATTCGCGGCATATAAGCGGCCGCGCACCCGGCAGCCCGCCGTACACGCTTCTTGATTATTTTCCCGACGATTTCATAATGTTTATCGACGAGTCGCACGTTACGATACCTCAGGTCAGGGCGATGTACAACGGAGATCACGCACGGAAAACCTCCCTCGTCGAATACGGATTCAGGCTTCCGTCGGCATTCGACAACCGGCCTCTTAAATTTGACGAATTTGAGGATAAATTGAACCAGGTCGTTTTCGTCAGCGCGACTCCCTCCGCTTACGAACGCTCGCGGTCGGTCAATATCGTTGAGCAGATCATAAGGCCGACGGGACTCGTTGACCCCGGGATCGAGGTAAGACCGGTCGAAGGACAGATAGACGATCTCGTGGGGGAGATAAATTCGGCCGTCAGCCGGCACGAGCGCGTGCTGGTGACGACGTTGACGAAAAAAATGGCGGAAAAGCTCACCGATCATCTTTCCGGAATGGGAATAAAGGTCGAATATATGCATTCGGACGTGAAGACCATCGACCGGATGGCGCTTATCCGCGACCTGAGGCTGGGCGTTTTCGACGTTCTCGTCGGCATAAATCTGCTCAGGGAGGGACTCGATCTTCCGGAAGTTTCGCGCGTGGCGATTCTTGACGCTGACAAGGTCGGCTTTTTAAGAAGCGAGGTGTCGCTGATCCAGACGATCGGCCGCGCCGCCAGAAACGCCGGCGGAAAGGTCATTATGTACGCCGACTCGATAACGGAACCGATGAAAGCGGCAATCGGCGAAACGGAGCGGCGAAGGAGAATGCAGCTCGCGTACAACGAAGAGCACGGCATCGTCCCGAAAACCATCACAAAAAGCGTCCGGCAGGTCATTTCGGCCGGCTCTGTCGTCGGAGAAGGCGGGGCGAACGTTCTTGACGAGCTCCTTCGTCCGGGCAGAGGCTCATCGGGAGGCCCGAAGAGCGGAAAATATGCCGGAAACGTCAGGAAGGGCAAAAAAGGGGAGGATGCGTCGGCGGACGCGGCTCTGATCCTCACCGACGAGGAGCTGGAGCTTTCGGTAGGCGAGCTTCTCGACCTGCTGACGGGACGCATGGCGGAGGCGGCCGGAGAACTAAGATTCGAGGAAGCGGCCAGATACAGGGACGTTATCAAAGCTCTGAAGAAAAAGGATGACCAATGAGACAGGAATATATAGAAATCAAAGGCGCGAGGGAAAACAACCTCAAAAATATCGACCTTAAAATACCGCGCGACAAGCTTACGGTTTTCACGGGGCTTTCCGGCTCCGGAAAATCGTCTCTCGCGTTCGATACGATATACGCCGAGGGGCAGCGCAGGTATATGCAGTCGCTGTCTTCCTACGCGAGAATGTTCATAGGGCAGATGGAGAAGCCGGACGTCGACAGCATCGACGGTTTGTCTCCAGCCATTTCCATCGACCAGAAATCGACCTCGCGAAATCCGAGATCCACCGTCGGCACCGTGACGGAAATTTATGATTATCTCCGCCTGCTTTACGCGAGAGCCGGAGTCCCGCACTGTCCGGTTTGCGGAAGAGAGATAAAAGCTTCGACGATCGACCAGATGACCGACGCCGTGATGAGGCTTCCCGAAGGAATGCGCGTACAGCTTCTCGCGCCCGTCGTGCGCGGCAGAAAGGGCGAATATTCGAAGCTGTTCGAGTCCCTCCGCAAAAACGGATATTCACGCGTCAAGGTCGACGGAGAGATCTATTCGCTTGACGAGGAGATAACTCTCGAAAAATACAAGAATCACGATATAGAGGTAGTCGTTGACCGCCTCGTCATGAGGCCGGACCTGCAGCGGCGCGTGTCGGAATCGCTCGAGACCGTGCTACGCCTTGCCGCCGGGCTCGCCGTTATCTCCGTTTCGCTCGGAAGCGGCATGCAGCTTGAAGAATTCGGAAAGCTGAAAGAGAGACTTCCCGGAGTCGATCAGAAGGTGGATGAGATATTGAAAAACGGAGACGAAAAGGCGGAGCTTCGCGTGCTTTTCAGCCAGAATTTCGCCTGCGCCGAATGCGGCGTGAGTCTTCCGGAGGTATCGCCGCGAATGTTCTCCTTCAACAGTCCGGCCGGCGCCTGCCCGACCTGCTCCGGCATAGGCAGGATCTCGCAATTCCTCGAGGAGGATTTTATAGCGAAGATCTCCCACAGGACGACGTATGACGTATTGATGGCGATGCTGCTCGACAACAATCTTACCGAAAAGCTCGCGATCATCGAGAGCCTCGGGAAGGTATATAAATTCGACGTCAATATTCCTGTCGGAGAGCTTCCGTACGAGACGGCGGCCGTCGTCGTTTCCGGCAGCGGAGACAGGAACGTTCCGTTCAACAACGGATACAAGCTTCTCCGCCAGCCCTTCAAGGGCGTCATGACCGTGCTTAAGGAGCACTACGCGAGAAAGCTCGAGGGCAGCTTCGAGATGTATCCGATCGAATATTATATGAGCGAGAACGTTTGTCCCGACTGCCGCGGCAAACGACTCAGCAGGGAGTCTCTGTGCTTTACGGTCGGCGGCGCGAATATATCCGAATTTACCGAAAAATCCGTGAGGGACGCCCTCGCGTTCGTCGAGAAGCTCGACCTAAAAGGCGAAAAGGAAATAATATCACGCGACATACTCAAGGAGATCAGGGGACGCCTGAGCTTCCTCGTGAACGTGGGACTCGATTATCTTACTCTGGCCAGATCGAGCGGAACTCTGTCCGGAGGCGAATCGCAGCGCATCAGACTCGCGACTCAGATAGGCGCCGGACTGATGGGAGTGCTTTATATCCTCGACGAGCCGAGCATAGGGCTTCATCAAAGGGACAATCAGAAGCTTCTGGCCACGCTCAAAAAGCTGAGGGATCTCGGAAATACGCTCATTGTCGTCGAGCACGACGAGGAAACGATGCTTTCCGCCGACTGGATAGTCGACGTCGGACCGCTGGCCGGCGTGCACGGCGGGGAAATAATCGCTTCCGGAACGCCGGAGGACGTGATGAATTGTCCCCGCTCTCTCACGGGCGATTATCTTTCGGGAAGACGGTCGATCCCCGTGCCGGAGTCGAGGCGCAAAGGCAACGGCGCGTCCGTCGCGATCAGGGGACTCAGGGTGAACAACCTCAAAAACATAGATATTACCGTCCCGCTCGGCAAATTCGTATGTGTCACGGGAGTCTCCGGCTCGGGCAAGAGCTCATTCGTAAACGAGGTGCTGGCGCGCATGTTCACCGACGAGGATCCGGTGGGGAGGAATTACTCGTCCGCCGAAGGCGCCGAAGCGGTGGACAAATGCATCTGCATCGACCAGTCTCCCATCGGACGCACGCCCCGCTCGAATCCCGCCACTTACGTCGGAGTGTTTACACAGATCCGCGATCTGTTCGCGATGCTTCCCGAAAGCAGGGCCCGCGGTTACAAAAGCGGCAGATTCAGCTTCAACGCGAAAGGCGGCCGCTGCGAGGCCTGCTCGGGAGACGGCATAAAAAAGATCGAGATGCATTTCCTTCCTGACGTTTTCGTTCCGTGCGAGGTATGCAAGGGAAAGAGGTACAACCGCGAGACGCTCGAGATCAGATACCGAGGAAAAAACATTTCCGACGTGCTCGAAATGACCATCGACGAGGCCGGGGAGTTTTTCGCGGACATGCCTGCGATCAGAAGGAAAATAGAGACCCTTGCGGAAGTGGGACTCGGATATATGAAGCTCGGCCAGTCGTCCACGACGCTTTCCGGCGGAGAGGCGCAGAGAGTGAAGCTCGCCTCCGAGCTGTCGAGGATCGGCACCGGAAAAACACTTTACATTCTCGACGAGCCGACGACCGGACTGCACACGCACGACGTGAAAAAGCTCGTTGAAATACTCGACCGGCTCGTTGACGCGGGCAATACCGTGGTCGTTATAGAGCATAATCTTGACGTTATAAAATGTGCCGATCATCTGATCGACCTCGGCCCCGAAGGAGGAGACGCCGGAGGGACGCTGGTCGCGGAAGGCACGCCCGAGGACGTGGCGCGGGTCGCTTCGTCGTACACGGGGCAGTTTTTGAAACATATTCTGGAAAAGGAGAAAGAAAAATCATGAAGCGTGAAATGTGTTCGATGTGCGGAAAACGTCTTGCAACGGTTTTCGTCACACAGATAGATCAATCCGGGAATCAGGTCAACAAAGGACTGTGCATCGTCTGCGCGAAAAAGCTCAATCTGCCGCAGGTCAACCAGTTTCTTGAAAACATGAATATTTCCGACGAGGATCTCGAGGCTATGGCGGACGAGATGAGCGAGATCGCGGATCAGCTCGAAAACGGTGAGAATAACGGCGACGAGGACAACGGGCAGCAGGCTCCGTCCTCCACCGGCGCTCCGAATTTCTTCAATATGCTCAAAAATCTCGGTCAGGGCTTCGGAAATCTGGCGGCCAATCTCAACTCGGCGGCCGGCCTCACTCCGGACGAGCCGCGCGAGGCTCCCGCGCAGGAAGGCGGCAGGACCGAGAAAAACGCGAAGAAACAGGGAAAGACCGAGAAGAACGAGAAAAACGGCCAGAAATTCAAGTTCCTTTCGATGTACGGTACCGATCTCACACAGAAAGCTGAAGACGGAAACATCGACAACATCGTCGGACGCGACAGGGAGACGGAGCGCGTCATCCAGATAATCAACAGAAGATCGAAAAACAATCCCGTTCTCGTGGGCGAGGCCGGAGTCGGAAAGACGGCCATTGCCGAAGGGCTGGCTCTCCGGATCGCGCGGCGGACGGTTCCCGAGAAGCTGCTCAACAAACGTATCTACCTGCTCGATCTGACAGCCATGGTTGCCGGCACGCAGTTCAGAGGACAGTTCGAGGGAAGAATGAAAGGACTTCTGGACGAGGTAAAAGCCGCCGGAAACGTTATCCTCGTCATTGACGAGATACATAACATCATGGGCGCCGGAGAGGCCGAAGGCTCGATGAACGCCGCAAATATACTGAAGCCGGCTCTTTCCCGCGGCGAGATACAGGTGATAGGCGCGACGACGCTCAAGGAGTACCGCAAATATATCGAAAAAGACAGCGCGCTCGAACGCCGCTTCCAGCCGGTCATGGTAAACGAGCCTACCATCGCCGAAACGATCGATATCCTTAAAGGCATTAAAAGCCACTATGAGGAATACCATAAGACGCGCGTAAGCGACAGCCTGATCGAGGAGGCCGTGAGACTTTCGGAAAGATATATCACCGACCGCTTTCTGCCGGACAAGGCTATCGACGTGCTCGACGAGGCTGCTTCGAGAGCGAATCTCAGGAATCCGGTTCCCGGGAAGATAAACGGGGTCGAAAATAATATCGAAGAGACGAAGGCTCGCCTCGAGGAGCTCGAAAGCGGCGACGGGGCGGGCGAAGAAACCGGAGAGGACGGCCAGCTTGAAAAATTCAAGGAGATAGCCGAATACAAAAACAGACTCGCGCTGCTGGAAAACGAGCTTGCGGAGCTTCAGGAGAAACAGTACAACAACGTCACGTTCGACGACGTGACCGGCGTCATAGAGACGTGGACCGGAATACCCGTCCATACCGTCTCGGAGGACGAGGCGAAGAAGCTTCTCCGGCTCGACGAAAGGCTGAAGAAGAGGATAATAGGGCAGGACAAGGCCGTTGAAGCCGTTGCCCGCGCGATACGCAGGAACAGATCGGGATTCAGAAAGCGCACGAAGCCTTCTTCGTTCATTCTCGTCGGTCCCACCGGCGTCGGAAAAACGGAGCTCGTGAGACAGCTTGCCATAGAACTCTTCGGCACGCAGGAGGCGCTGGTAAGGCTCGATATGTCCGAATATATGGAAAAACATACCGTATCGAAGCTTATCGGTTCGCCTCCGGGATACGTCGGCTTCGACGAGGCCGGACAGCTCACCGAGAAAATCCGGAGAAGGCCTTATTCCGTCATATTGATGGACGAGATCGAAAAGGCGCACCCGGACGTTTTCAACATGCTTCTTCAGATACTTGACGACGGCAGACTGACGGACAGCCAGGGAAGAGTCGTGGATTTCTCGAATACGATCATCATCATGACTTCGAACGCGGGCAATTCACTGAAGAGCAAGAGCATCGGCTTTTCCGCCGACGAGAAGGCGGCCGCGGCGGATACTTCGGTAGAGGCTCTGAAGGCGATCTTCCGCCCCGAATTCCTGAACAGAGTGGACGAGATAGTAGTGTTTGACAGTCTGAACGCCGAAAGCATGGCCGGCATCGCGAAGCTCATGGTATCCGAAATCGCCGGAGAGTGCCTCGACAAAGGCATCACGCTCGAGATCGACGAAGAAGTTTACCCGTTCCTCGCCAGGGAGGGATACGACGAAAAATACGGCGCGAGACCGATGCGACGCTATATCCAGAAGCATATCGAAGACGAGCTGTCCGAGCTTTATCTCAGCGGCGGCGTAGCCGGCGGCGATACGGTCAGGGTCGCCGTAAAGGACGGAAAGCTGACTGTCGGAAAGGCCTGACGGGGTAAACGATCATGGTTGAAAACGAAGCGCACAATAAAATAGATGGCTTCGAGCTGGAATATGCCGAAAAGACCCGCAAGGCAATAAAGGAATGCATGCAGGCCGAGATCGCGGCGTCGGGAAAGCGCAAAAGCCAGATACTTGAGCAGCGCAGATATTTCAGCGACTATTTTGCCGAGCTTAAAAATGACGAAAAGCTCGACCTGCTGAGCAACGAGGCGCTCGACACGAGAGATTATCTCGGCTCCGTCACGCATCTCAGAAAGCTCGCAAGGCAGGAGCAGGAGCCTTATTTTGCCGGATTCGATTTCGTCGACGTCGCAGACGGCGAAGACGGCGGGAAAAACAGATTATACGTTTCGCTTCAGACGCTGAGAGATCCGGAAACGGACGAGATCATCACGTTCGACTGGCGCGCCCCGATCTGCTCGCTGTATTACGAAAGCGAGCCAGGACCTGCGTATTACGATACTCCCGGCGGGAGAGTGAACGTCGATCTGACCGAAAAAAGACGGTACAGATTCGTGAAGGGGAAACTCGTAAGAGTCAGCCGGATAAGTATGCCCTCCGACGACGAGATCCTTTCCGAGGCGCTCGGCAGACATGCCGGCGACCACATGCGGATAATCGTCGAATCTCTCCAGAAGGAGCAGCACAGGATCGTGCGCGATCACATCGAAGGCGTGACTGTGATTTCCGGATGCGCCGGAAGCGGAAAAACCTCGGTCGCTCTCCACAAGGCGGCATATATACTCTACGGCTTCAGGGACAGGATGAATGACCGCGGAATAGCGATAATATCGCCGAACGATATTTTTTCCGAATATATCTCCACCGTGCTCCCCAATCTCGGCGAGGACAATATCAAGCCGTACCTTCAGGAAGATCTCGTGAACGAGGTGCTGGCCGATGCCGGCGCGCTCACTTATATGACCAGGCTCGACGAAGCGGAGCTCTCGGGAGAATTCGGGCTCGAAAGCGAAAACGGCTCCGCAGAGGAATCCGAGGCGATGACGATATGCCGCCGCCTGAAATCCTCGTCCGTTTTCAGAGATATTATTCTGAAATACGCCGATTACCTCCGCCGGACGATATTCGTGCCTGAGGAAATGTCTCTGACGGAGGACAACGAAGGAAAAGTATCCGCGGAAACCCTCGGAAAACTCTTCTATAACGTCTATTCCGACGCTCCCGTGTTCAAACGCACGCAGCTCATCAGAAACGAGCTGTGCCGCAGGTTCAATATAAGAAAAGAGATAAACAGGGAATATATTCTGAACACGCTCGACTCCATGCTTACGGGCGTCAACGCGCAGGATCTGTACCGCGGAATGTATGCCGACGAACGGTTCCTCGCCGAGCTCGGAACTGATATCACGCCGCTCACGTTTTTCAGCGATATGTTCGAGGACGCGTGCGCCGTCGCGGTCCTTCATCTCATCCTGAACGAGCCGGAGCTCGGAGGAATATTCTATCTTATCTGCGACGAGGCCCAGGATCTCAGCGATATTTTTCTCGAGGTGCTGAGACGCCGTTTTCCGGGCGCCAATATGCTTTTCGTCGGAGACAGCGATCAGGCGGTGTTCGGAAATTCCGGCGATTTTGTGGAGCGCATCAGATCCGTTATAACCAAACGGCCCTTCAAGCGATACGTCCTTGAAACGAATTACAGATCCACGTCGCAGATAGTCGACTATTCTTCCGCGGTCCTCGGAAAAGAGCCCGGTTCGATCCGCTCTGTTAGGTCCGGAGAGGAGCCGGTGTTTTCAGCGATTCCGTCTGGTACGCCGGAGGAGGAGACCGGCAGGCTGCTGAGCGCGCTCTGCCTTCGCGCGAAGGAGGACGGATTCGAGAGCTTCGCTTTTATAACGAAGACGAGGGCGCAGGCGGAAAGACTGAAAAGGATATGTTCGGTTCCGTCCGCCGACCGGAGCGATTTCCGGACGTATTTCGTTCCCGTATATCTGGCCAAGGGTCTCGAGTTCGACGCTGTCGCCGTTTACGGCGTCAACGATCCTTACTATACCGGCGAAGAAGGCAGGCTCGCCCTCTATACCGCCTGTACGCGCGCTCTTCACAGGCTCGTGCTCATCGAAACGTGACAGGACGGAGCGGCGGCAATGTCTTTTACGTCTGAAGTAAAAAAACAGCTGTCTGAGCTGGAAATAAAGAGCAAAAGCGCAAAAAAAGCCGAGTTTTACGCCCTGTACATCATGTCGGAGGGCAGATTCAGAAGCGCCAGCGGCGTCGTTGCGAAAAACGCCGAAAAGCTCTGCCTGCGTTCCGGCGGAGTCGTCGAACGCTCCTTTTACAGGAGCGGCGCAAAGCCCGTGTACGGATCCGACCTCCGGTGGAGCGGAAGCTTCTCGCTTTCCGACAGGACGGTCGCCGCGTCGTTTCTGCGGGGGTGCTTTATAGCCTCCGGGTACGTAAGCGATCCGGACAGCCCTTCGCATATGGAGATCACGTTCAGAAACGTGACGGCATACGAACTCGGGCTCGCCGCTTTCGAGCTCGTGAACCTTTTCCCTAAAGGAACCATCAAAGGAAAGCGGTACGTTCTGTATTTCAAGGATTCTGATCAGATATCCGCGTTTCTCGTGACGGTGGGCGCGATAAGAGCCGTGCTCGAATACGAAAACGTCAGGATAACGCGCGAGGGAAGGCGGAACAGCAACCGCGTCCTGAACTGCGACGACGCCAATATCAACAAAGCCCTGAACGCCGGCGCCAGGCAGGTGAAGATCATAGAATCCGTGATGGATTCGGAAGAATATCTCGCCCTCCCGGACGGGGTGCGGGAGATCGCCTCGCTGCGTCTCAAAAATCCGGAGCTTTCTCTTACCGAGCTCGGAGAGCTGTGCAGCCCGAAAGTAAGCAAGGCCGGCGCCGCTCACCGTTTCTCAAAAATCGAAAAGCTTTACAATTCCAAATCTCGCCATGTGTAATTTATTTTCCGGGAAATAATTCGCATTTTGCCCGGAACACGTTTTACCATATCATCGGGGCTTGCCCGACGGTACGTCGCGGAGGCCTTAAGTTCTGACGTGAGGATAGCTCGGCGAGCCGCGCCGAGCCCGGTGAACGTAAATTGGAGCGGAGCATTGACGGGAAAATTAAAAACGGAAGCGAAGGTCCGCCTGCGGTGCGCTTCGCGAGAGGACGCTTCTGCCTTCTTCTGCTTATAGCAGCCGTCCTTTCCGGCTGCGCGCGGGTGCATATTTTCGGATACGGCAGAAAGGGGGCTGCCGGCGCCGCCTTCCCGGGGAAAAGCGAACTCGAAGGATTCATATACAAAGCTCCGTGGAACAAGGAAGGAGAACTGACGTTCATTTCGGGAAAGCTCAGGATTCTCGTGAAGCTGACGTCCGCCGCCGACGGATCGGGGCGGAGGCTCGAAAAGGGAGCGTTCGTCCGCATAAGAGACGTTTATCTCAAAGAACCGTCGCCTCCGAGAAACCCGGGCGTTTTTGACTACCGCCTGTATCTGCTGTCAAGAGGCGTTACGCTCAGAACTTCCGCCGGGGAGAATAATATTTCGCTCGTGAATATGAACGCCGCCAATATTCTTCCCGGTATTTTTCATCTTCCCGGCGCATTTTTGCGCTTTCATATTTCTGAAGTGATGAAAAATGCAGTCGGTGAAGACGCGGGAAAGCTGTCGGCGGCGATCATGACCGGAGATACGGGATCACTTGACGGGGATACGAAAAGCAGATTCAGAAACGGCGGAATATCGCACCTGCTCGCCGTATCAGGAATGCACGTAACCTATATTCTGCTGCCTTTCAGGCTGCTCGGGATGAACAGACGGACCGGGATCGGGAGCAGATACGCGATCATGCTGCTTCCGCTCGCCGCTTTTGCTTCGGTAGCCGATTTCAGCTGCTCCGTAATGAGAGCCTCCGTTTCCTTCTGCTTTACGGCGGGCGCCGCTCTGTCCGGAAGACCTCCCGACAGATTCAACGCGTTATGCTTTTCCGCGGCTTTGCAAATTTTCGCGAGGCCGTTCGTCGTTTTCAATTCGGGATTTATATTGAGCCACCTTGCGGTCGCCGGGCTTATTTTCGCCGCGCCGCTGATCTCCCGTCTGCTCGGTTCGGAAAAATACCGGGAAAAAAGAGGAATCAGACAGATAAAGCTGATCAGCGCCGGATCGCTTGCCTCCGGTATCTCCGTGAACCTGTTCCTGCTCCCGGCGGGAGCGGTCATGTTCGGAAGCGTTGTGCCGGCAGGAATATTGACGACCGTTTACGCGTCGCCTCTCGCGGCTTCGATCTGCGCCGGCGGATACGCTTTTTCATTTCTGATGCTTCTGGACCGGATCGTGATATTCAGGCCGTTATGCTTAGCGCTGGGAAATATTCTGAGAGGGCTCTGCACGCTCGCGGAGCTGATCGCGTCGCTCGGAAATATGCTGCCGCCTCCGCTCGGAACGCTGTCCTTTCCGAAACCGGGACCGATATTTGCTTTTGCGTGCTACGGCGTTCTGTTCGTCCTGATGACCGGCCCGGGAAAAGAAATGCGCGAAAGGCTGCGTGCTTATTTCGGAGAACGGGTGATATCCGGAAAAAGGCGACGGACGGCCGCTGCGGTTTCGCTTGCCGCGTTCATTGCGGTTTCGTCTGCCGCGGCTGTACGTTCCGCGCCGTTGCTCGAAGCTCTCGTGATCGACGTCGGACAGGGAAGCTCCATGCTCGTGAAGGCGGGCGGGTACGCGGGAGTCGTTGACACGGGCGACGGCAGAACGGATATAGCCGCAGTGGTCAGGGCAAACGGGACCGTGAAGCTCGATTTTGTTATATTGTCTCACGGCCACGCCGATCATACGGGCGGGCTTCAGGGGATCATTTCGGCTTTTGAACCGGCGACTTTGTATATCAGTGAAGACAGCGGAGAGGGACTTCTGCGGGCCGAAGCCGCGGCTCTTGACGCCGGGTGGAAAGTGGTCCCTGTAGGTAACGGCGACAGTCTGGAATTGGGGCCTGTCCGGGCGGATTTTTTCGTCGCCGAAAAATTCTTCGGCGGCCGAAGCGACGCCGATGAAAACAATGCTTCGCTGTGCGTCAGATTTTCGTGCGTCCACGGGAGCCTTACGGTGGCGGGCGATCTTCAGAGCGAGGGAGAGGAGGAGCTGCTGAGAGGCGGAGCGTTTACGCGGACGGACGTTCTGATCGCCCCGCATCACGGTTCATCATCCGGCAGCGGAGCAAAATTACTGTCGCGAACCGGGAGCGAATATGTTATAATCAGCGCAGGCGCCGCGAACTCCTACGGACATCCCGCAAAGGAGACTCTTTCGAGGATCGAAGCAGCGGGAGCGTCAGCTTTAAGGACTGATACCGGCGGCGGCATTACCGTGAAGATCGGAAGACCCGGTATTTTCTGGAGGAAGCGGGTGAGGATTTGGCAGACGCTGTAAACGGAGAGATTAAAGATATTGCCGGGATGAAGCGGCATCTCGCTTCCGATGATCCCGCATGCGTTTATCTGCTGTTCGGAGAGGAAAATTATCTTAAGGAGCTGTATTTCGGCAGACTCAGGAAGAAGCTTGCCGACGGCGATATGAACGTGATCCGCATGAGCGGCGAATTCGATCCGGATTTCATAAAAGACGGGATCAGCGGTATTTCCCTTTTCGGTGAAAAGAAGCTGATCGCGGTCAGGAACAGCGGGATATTCAAGAAAAGCGCCGACCTGGATTTTCTTGACGGCATAGAAGGAAGCGGAACGTCCGTCGTATTTATAGAAGACGAGGCGGACAGACGCTCGTCGTCATTCAAAAGCATATTGAAGCGCGGCATAGTTTTCGAGTGCGTGAAAGCCGAGCCTAAAGATATAAAAGCGCTTCTTTCTGCCGAGGCGAAGAGGGCGTCGAGAATATTGACGCCGGATGCCGCCGATCTGATGATCGAAGGAATCGGAAGGGATATGTCGACGCTTCTCGGAGAGCTCGAAAAGCTCATATTGTTCGTGCCGCAGGGCGGACGGATAGAAGAAAGACACGTCAGAGCGGTTTGCACTCTTTCGCTTTCCGCCAGGATCTTCGATCTCACCGGAGCGATCTCCGAGGGAGAAACGGGAAAAGCGCTGAAGCTGCTTCACGCGATCGTGGACGACAGGGAAAAAAGCGGTTCGCCTCTGGGGATACTCACGATGATAGCGAGGAACTGGGAATCAATTTACAGAGCGAAGATAATGCTGAAGGACGGCTTTACGGAGCAGGACATCGCGAGGATGACCGGGCAGAAGCCTTATCCGGTAAAAAAGCAATGCGAGCAGAGCAGAAGATTCACGCAGGAGGAACTCAGGAAAAAAATGGACCTCGCGGCGGGTCTCGACAGAGCGATCAAGACCGGTTTGCTGGACGATATTACCGCGCTCGAGATCGCGGTTACGTGCTGAGCGGACCGCGCGGATGATCAGACGGCGGGCGCAGAAAGGACATTGAACGGAGCGGAGATAAATGAGACGCTTTTTTATTTCATCAGAGCAGGCCGCGGAGGCGAAAAAACACGGCACGGTCAGCCTTTCGGGCGGCGACGTGAATCATATCGTCAACGTTCTTCGCATGAAACCCGGAGAAAAGCTTATTTTCGCCTCGTCCGACGGAACTGAATTCGTTTCTGAACTTAAAGAATGCTCCGGCTCGGGCGTGACAGCCGCGGTGATCCGCGCAGAGGAGAATCTGACCGAACCCGACGTGGGCGTCACCGTCATCCAGGGACTTCCGAAAGGGGACAAGACCGATCTTATAATTCAGAAATGCGTCGAGCTCGGGGCGGTGTCATTCATGCCGGTGCTGACGCAAAGATCGGTTTCCAGACCGGATGGAGCCGACCGTGACAGAAAATGCGCGAGGTGGAGCAAGATCGCAGCGGAAGCGGCCAAACAGTGCGGCCGCGGCATAGTTCCCGGAGTGTGCGGAATCTCGGAGCTGAGGGACGCGCTGAAATCTCTTCCGGAGGGCGGCAGAAAATGGATCGCTTATGAAAACGAAAGAGATATATCTCTCAGAAAGCTTCTTGAAGAAGGCGGGCCGGACGACAGGAGCGCGATATATCTCCTGATAGGACCCGAGGGCGGATTCGAAGGAGGCGAAATCGAGATTGCAAAGGAGAACGGTTTCGTGCCTTTTTCGCTCGGAAAGAGGATACTCCGGACCGAAACGGCGGCACTCGCGGCTATAGCGGGAATAAGATTTTATTACGGGGATTGAGCTGGAGCGGCATAATATGAAAAAAGAAAAATTTGTATCTGTAAACGAATTCCTCAACAGGCATATACGTCTGTTCACGGAAGGTGCGGTATCGGCGTTCAAAACGGCGGAGGAGATCGCCGCGGGAAGCGGCGACGCGTACGTTAATTCCGCATATATTTTATACGGGCTTTCCAGAGAAAAAAACGGAGCGGCGCGGGAGCTGCTCGCGAAATATGATATTACCGACGTAACGATCCTGTCCGGAATCGTTACGAACCGCGGCGGTGCTTCGTCATCCGCGGAAGCTGAAGAAAGCGGCAACCGTGAGATCGTTTATTCGTACGGAGCCGCGGCGCTCGTCGAAAACGTGGTGGCGGGCGCGCTCGCAAGAAGCACGGAAGCGCATGAAGGATGCATCGGAAGCCTTCATATTCTTTATGCGATCTTTTGCGGAGATTCGATGGCGCTTCGCATACTCGGCGAACTCGGAGACAGGGAAAGGCCGTTTTTTACCGAACTATGCGAGATGCTGAACAGCTATGAGGTGATGCGTCGGAGACTGATATTCCCGATAAGCGGGATGGAGGTTCCCGAAGAGATAAACGACGACGAAACGCGCGGATATATCGAGGAATTCAAAAGAAGCCAGGAGGCCGCGAGGCGCCAGGAGCAGTTTCCGCCGGAGATGCAGCAGAATATGCCTCAGCAGCCTGCGCAAAGCGCGCTGGAAACGTTCGGAACGCCTCTTTCCGCGGCGCGTGCCGGAAACGACGCCGCCGGGATAATCGGGCGCAGGGATGAAATGATGAGGATCATTCGCATCCTGATCAGAAACAACAAGAACAATCCCGTTCTCGTCGGCGAAGCCGGCGTCGGGAAAACGGCCGTTGTTGAAGGGATCGCCGATATGATCGCGTCCGGGCACGCTCCCGATTGCGTGAAAAACTTAAAACTCATCAGGCTCGATATGACCGCCGTTGTCGCCGGTACGAGATACCGCGGCGATTTCGAGGAAAGGATGAAGCAGATAATCGAAGAGGCGGCTGAAGACAGAAACGTCGTCCTCTTCATAGACGAGATACATACGATCATCGGAAGCGGCGGAGGCGAGGGAGGCATGGACGCGTCGAATCTGCTGAAGCCCGCCCTGTCGCGCGGGAGAATACGCATAATCGGCGCCACGACTCCGGTTGAATACAGAAAATATTTTGAAAAGGACGCCGCTCTTTCCCGGAGATTCCAGCCGGTCGCGATATCCGAACCGGACGACGGTGAAACCCTGCAGATCCTTGAGGAAACGGCACGCTTCCTCGAAAGATTCCACGGCGTGTCTTTCGAAAATAAGGCGCTCAAAGCAGCCGTGACGCTCAGCCGCAGATATATAAGCGACAGATTCCTGCCTGATAAGGCGATAGACGTCATCGACGAGGCCGCCGCGATGGTCAGGACCGGAAATCTTTCTGAAGAAATGAACCGGACCGGCGGAGGAAAACGGAGCCGGGCTGATCAACGTGAGAAATCATACAAAGGCGTTGTCCGCGATATGTACGAGATGAAGATCAGATCGATACGTGACAAGGACCGCGGATCGGCCGCGTGGCTCGACGCGAACGAAAAGATCTGGAAAAACATGCTTGAAGATCAGCGGGAAAACGGTTTTCCGGATGCCGGAAGCGAGCCGGTTCCGCCGGCCGGCGGACAGGGAAGCTTCTCCGGACTTACCGTTCGCGTGCACGACGTGGAGCGCGTGGTCTCGATGTGGAGCGGCGTGCCTGTCGAAAAGGTGGGCAAGACCGACTCCGAGCGGCTGCTCGGCCTTGAGGAGATACTTCACAGGCGCGTCGTCGGACAGGACGAGGCGGTCAATATGGTTGCGAAAGCCGTCAGAAGAGGACGCGCCGGAATGAAGGACCCGAAACGTCCGACCGGATCTTTCCTGTTCCTCGGGCCCACCGGAGTCGGAAAAACAGAGCTCGCGCGTACTCTCGCCGAAAGTCTGTTCGGCAGCGAAAGAAATCTTATAAGGCTCGATATGTCCGAATATATGGAAGCTCACAGCGTGTCGAAAATGGTCGGGTCGCCTCCGGGATATATCGGACACGACGACGGCGGTCAGCTGACGGATAGGGTGAGATCGCAGCCTTACAGCGTCATTCTCTTCGACGAGATAGAAAAAGCTCATCCGGACGTTTACAACGTTCTTCTTCAGGTGCTCGAAGACGGGACGCTGACCGACTCGAAGGGGCGCTCGGCGGATTTCAGGAACTGTCTGATCATAATGACTTCAAATATCGGCGCGAGAGATATCACCGACAGAAAACATCTCGGTTTCACGGACGATACCGAGGAAAACAGATATCAGCAGATCTCGGACGCCGTAACGTCTGAACTCAAGAAGGCGTTCAAACCGGAATTCCTTAACAGGATCGACGAAACCGTCATATTCAGGCCCCTGACGATGGAGCAGATAGAGGACATTGCCCGCATACAGCTTCAGAGAATCGCCGCCCGCGGTCCGGAAAACAGAGTCGTGATAGAATTCTCCGACGACGTTCCGGCGTATATTGCCCGCAGGGGGTACGATCCGAAATTCGGCGCGAGGCCGCTCAAGAGGATCATCAGGAGAGATATCGAGGATATGCTTTCGGAAGAAATTCTGAAGAGGACGCTCGGCGGAAGCGGCGCGGAGGACGGCGGCGAAGCGGCGGAAATGCCCGTGATCCGCGTTGTTGTGAAAAATGACGAAATCGCTTTCGAGGCGGCCGGAGGAACGTGACATGGCAAAAAACAAAACGGTTTTTTTCTGCAAAGAATGCGGATATGAATCCGCCGGCTGGCTCGGAAAATGCCCGGGCTGCGGAGAATGGAACACGTTCGTCGAGGAGCCTGCGGGAAAGCCCGCGGGAGGTAATTCGTTCGGCTTTTCGTCAAAAGGCATCGGCAGGGAGACGAAGCCAGTCCTTATAGACGAGATAACGGTGGACGAGAGAGCAAGAGATTCATCCGGCATCGGCGAGCTGGACCGCGTGATGGGCGGAGGGATCGTAAGGGGCTCGCTGGTGCTCGTCGCCGGAGATCCCGGAATCGGCAAATCCACGCTGATGCTTATGATATCCGGCTATCTCGCTTCGTCGTCCGGTACCGTTCTTTACGTTTCCGGTGAGGAATCCGAAAGCCAGATACGAATGAGAGCGGAAAGACTCGGCGTTAAAAGCGGGCAGCTGTACGTATATGCCGAAACGTCAGTGGACAGGATAACCGGGCAGATAGAAAATCTGAAGCCCTCTTACGTTATACTCGATTCCATACAGACGCTCGAGGATTCTTCCGTTTCGTCCGCGCCCGGGAGCGTGAGCCAGGTGCGCGAGATCACGGGCAGATTTCTGCGGATAGCGAAGCTTACCGAAACAACCGTGTTCATAGTCGGTCACGTTACAAAGGAGGGCTCGATAGCCGGACCGCGTGTTCTCGAACATATGGTCGATACCGTTTTGTATTTTGAAGGCGAGAGACATCTCAGCTACAGGATATTGAGAGCGGTAAAAAACCGGTTCGGATCGACGAATGAGATAGGCGTGTTCGAAATGCGCGACAGCGGCCTCGCGGAGGTCGAGAATCCGTCTTATGCCATGCTGGAGGGCAGACCCCTCGGTGTAAGCGGAACGTCGGTGTTTGCCGCTATGGAAGGCAGCAGGCCGATGCTGCTTGAAATTCAGGCTCTGATCAGCTCGAGCTCGATGAATATGCCGAGAAGAATGTGCGCGGGACTCGATTACAACAGGGTGTCGCTGCTGATGGCCGTGCTCGAGAAAAGGGCCGGATATACCTTGAGCGGCTGCGACGCGTTCGTCAACGTCGTCGGAGGTATAAGACTGAACGAGCCTGCTTCTGATCTGGCCGTCTGCGCGGCGATAATGTCATCGTACAGAGGCGTTCCGCTGCCGGAGAAGGCGGTGTTCGTAGGAGAGCTCGGCCTCGCGGGAGAGGTGCGCGCGGTCAGCCATATCGAAAAGAGAGTCAACGAGTCGCTGAGGCTCGGCTTTGAGCGCATATACGTTCCGGCCGGAAACAGAAAAAGTATCGAAGCCGGAAATCCGGGAGGAGATATCGTTTACGTCGAAAGCGTAAGACAGCTTTTCGACTGATCGGACCGTATCGCTTGACCGCCGCGGAGGACCGCGGGGCGTAAATGGCATGAAAGGCAGGTAATCATTTTGGAAAAGAAGGTAAGTGTAACCGTCCTGATACATGACGGATTTGAGGAGACAGAGCTTGTGGCGCCGGTAGATCTTCTGAAAAGAGCGGGCGCTGAAGTCAGAATGATCAGCATGACCGGAGAACGCGTTTTAATTGGCGCACACGGAATCTCGGTCGTTGCCGACGCGCTGTGGGAAGATATTGCTTGCGAAAGCGATACTGATTGTGTCTTTCTGCCGGGCGGAGGACCGAATTCACGCAGCCTCCGTGAGGATCCCAGGGTGACCGGTTTCGTCAGGCGTAAATCGGATGAGGGAAAAACCGTTGCCGCCATCTGCGCCGCGCCGTCTGTGCTTGAAAAAGCGGGACTACTGAAAGGCAGGAGAGCAACGTCGTATCCCGGCTGCCTCGCCGATGAGAGCGCGTGCATATACACGGCAGAGCCGGTGACTGCCGACGGGAACGTTATTACCGGAAGAGGAGCCGGATGCGCTCTTGAATTCGGACTTGAACTTGTGAAGATGCTTTTCGGGAGCGGCGTATCCGGAAGGATTGCTGCCGAAACCATGTATCCGCACGGCGGAGACATTTCGTGACGCTGAAGCATTTCGTGACGGCGCCGGATTATTCAGATATTACAACGGAGATTCTTATGGACGGAACAGGAAAAAAGAAGGTAGGGCCGAGCAGATATATCGATGAAATGCTTCCGGCCGTCAGGCTTTTGGGAGAAGCGCTCGGGGCGGAATACAGATATTACAGCATTCTGCTGATGGACAATTCCTCGCGCAGGTGGTCGGTATCCGCCGCCGGTACGTCGGTGGTTTCGGACAGCCTTTATAACAACCGCGGAATGACCGTAAGGGTGACGGATGATAAAGGTTATGCCGAATACAGCCTGAACGGATTCTGCAAGGACGATATATCGCATGTTACGGAAAGATTGAGAGAAAGCCTGAAAGCGTTCGACGGCGACGGGGAGAGCTTTCTTCAGGATTATATGAAAAGAGAGATTCCCGCCTCCGCTCCGCTTGAAATGAGACGCAGCGGCGAATATCTCGTGCATCCGGCGGATATTGACGACGGCGTGATGATAGAGAGGCTTTCTGAACTCAGGAAGAAGCTGATCGCGACCGACGAAAGGATCTTTGACGCCGGAGCAAGGGCGGAATATCAGGAAATACATAAATTGTTCGTTGCCCCCGGAAGAGAGCTCTCGCAGGATATTCTCTGGAGTACGGGCGCCGTCAGCGCCATGGCCAAAAGCGGGCAGGAAATAAAAACGGCCTTCAGATCGTTTTCCGTTCTCGGCGGTGCGGAAATACTTGACGAAATGGACGGGGCTCTCGGGAAGGTGGCCGAAACGGCTGTGACGCTATTATCGAGCGAACCTATGATACCCGGAACGTACGAGTGTATATGTTCTCCCGAAGTTACCGGAATGATAGTTCACGAGGCGTTCGGACACGGCGTGGAGATGGATATGTTCGTAAAGGACAGGGCCCTCGCGAAAAATTATATCGGCAAACGCGTCGCCTCCGATCTCGTGACAATGCACGACGGCGGAATCGCGGCCGACCAGACGGGAAGCTACTTTTTCGACGACGAGGGGCAGGAGGCCACCGATACAGTAATTATCGAAAAGGGCATCCTGAAGCGCGGCATAAGCGATCTTCTGAGCGCCATGACGCTGGGTACAGGACCGACCGGCAACGGAAGACGGCAGGATTACGGTCATAAAGCCTACACGCGCATGACGAATACGTTTTTCGAAGGAGGCGGCGACGATCCGGAAGATATGATCAGGTCGGTCGGCTACGGCTTTCTGCTCGAAAGCCCGGAGAGCGGGATGGAAGACCCGAAAAACTGGGGGATCCAGTGCATGGTGAGCGTGGCAAAGGAGATCAGAGACGGAAAACTTACCGGAAGAGTCTTTTCTCCCGTGGTTCTGACCGGTTACGTTCCGGATCTTCTGAAGTCCTTTACGATGATGAGCCCGCGCGTGGAGCTTTCGGGCGGAGGAATGTGCGGTAAAGGATACAAGGAGTGGGTCAAGGTTTCGGACGGAGGCCCGTATATAAAAGCTACGATCAGACTCGGCTGACGGGACTGAGCCTGGATGCCGCGCTGCGCGTATGAACGCTGCACGGGCGGACGGAAGTTTCGTCACGAACAATTCGTTTCAAAAAGAGCCATTATCGAACGGAGGCGTACGATGCTCGACAGAATAATATCATCACTTAAAGCTACCGGAATTACAAACTATATCATTACGGAAACTATCACAAACGGCGCAGAATTGTATTTTATCCGCCGCAAAACGGATATGAGAAGAATCAGGGAGATCACCGACTATACGGTCACGGTTTACAGGGACTTCGGTAAGGACGGCGGAAAGATGCGCGGTGAGGCGACGTTCAGCGTGCCGCCCGGAATAACAGCCATTGAAATACAGAAAATGCTTGCAGACGGATACCGTGCCGCCGGATACGTGAACAATCCTTATTTCGAGCTTTACGGCGCCGTACCCGGAGAGGGTGAACAGGAATCGGCGGCAGAGTCCGCGACTCGTGACGGCGGAGCGTCTCCGGATCCGGAGAAGGCGGCGCTGCGGGCCGCTGCTTTCCTGTTCTCCGCCGATAACGGCGAAAACGCGTTCATTAACAGCGCTGAAATTTTTGCAGACCACGTCAGAAAAAGGATCGTATCTTCTTCCGGCCCGGACGTTTCATACGAGAAGGACGTGATTAGAGGAGAATTTGTCGCGCAATGCCGTGAGCCGCAGGACGTTGAACAGTATTTCGGCTTCGAATACGACGTGAACGACGCAGCCGCTCTTTCCGGCCTTGCGGAAAAGGCGCTCGCAACTGTGCGCGACAGATCCGGGGCTCACGTTCCGCCTGAAGCTGGCTGCTACGATATTATTCTCTCCGGAGAGCACGTCAGAACACTTCTCGGCTATTTTGTGGGACGGTCTTCGGCGCAGATGATATATCCCGGTTATTCTGACTGGAAGCCCGGAACGGAAGTACAGGGAAACAACGTCGAAGGGGAGAGGCTCAGGCTGATCGCCGTGGCTGACGCGCCGTATTCTCCCGAAGGTATTCCGATGAAGGAGCGGACGCTTCTGGATGACGGAAAGCTCGTTTTCATTCACGGCCCCGTGCGCCAGAGCAGATATATAGGAGCCGGGCCGACGGGAGGCTACCGCCGCATACGTGTGGAAAATACAGGCGTCCCGCTCGACGAGCTACGCAAAGGCTGCCTCCATCCGGTCAGTTTTTCGGATTTTCAGCTGGATCCTTTCACCGGAGCGTTCGGGGGGGAGATCAGACTTGCGTATTATTATTCTGACGGCGGCGTGAAAATATATACCGGCGGTTCGGTAAACGGAAACATCAAGGACGTTTGCGGAAATATGCTTTTTTCGTCCGAAAAGTACTCTGACGCGTTTTACAGCGGTCCGTACGCATTGAAGCTTAAAGGCGTGAGGATCGCGGGCGCCTGACCGCCCGGAAGACGCGCTGAAGCGTTCCGGATCTACTGTCAGCAGGAACGCCGTGCCGCAGCGACGGCTGACGTCAGGTGATCTCTCTCGCTCCGTCTCCCGCCGTGCAGACGTAGAATTCGGGATCGATCCCGGTTTTAGCTTTGTAGCGTTCTCCGAGTTTCGCGCAGAACTCATCCGTCAGAGAAGAGGGAACGATGTTCACGGTGCATCCGCCGAAGCCCGCTCCGGTCATTCTGGAGCCGAGGCAGTAATCGAAAGCGTCCGCCTCGTCGTACATCGCATCCAGCTCGTCTCCCGTAACTTCGTAAAGATATCTTATGGAATCGTTGGCCTCGCGAAGAATCCTTCCGAAGCCGCGCAGATCGCCTTTTTTCAGTTTTCCGGCCGCCTCGTTCACGCGCCGGTTTTCTTTGATGACGTGCTCCGTTCTCGCCATGACGACAGGCTCGTTCCTGAAATAAGGAGCCGCCGCGGCGAGATCGTCCGCCGTATAATCGCACAGATTCGGAAAACGCTTTTCGGGAAGGGCGAGATGCATTATTTCAAGCCCCTTTTCGACTTCTGCGCGCCGCTCGTTATACTTTGAAGCACCCAGAGCGTGCTTTTTGCACGTGTTGGCGAGAACGAGCGAATAATCGCCGAGCTCGAGCGGAACGTATTCGTATTCGAGAGTCGCGCAATTAAGGAGGATGGCGTGATCTTTCTTTCCCATGGCAGAGGCGAACTGATCCATGATGCCGCAATTGACGCCGCAGAACCTGTTTTCGGCCCGCTGACCCGCAAGAGCGAGCTGGACGTTGTCAAGCTTCTGCCGCATCTCGACGCCGTTTTCCGAAAATGAAAGGAGCGCGATCGCCGTCGCCAGCTCGATTGAGGCGGAGGAGGAAAGACCGGACCCGAACGGAAGCGTGCTGTCGAAAAGCATGTCAACTCCCTGCAGCCGGCAGCCGGCCTCGGCAAGCTCCTTCGCTACGCCGGCCTGGTAACGGCCCCAGGAAAGCGATCTCGCTTCTTCGATCCGGTCGACGTCGAACGAAGCCGTTATTCCGAGGTCTGTAGCGTACATATTGACCAGACCGGTTCCGTTCCTTCTTGCGAGAACCGTGTTTGAGAGCGTCAGAGCGGCCGGAAAAACCCTGCCGCCGCAGTAGTCTATATGCTCTCCGATGAGGTTGACCCTGCCGGGCGCCTCGAATATCCGTATGCCGTCTCCGCGGCCGAAAACCTTTTCAAAA
>CADBOE010000082.1 GCA_902796205.1 uncultured Ruminococcus sp.
TGATATTATTTTTCCTGCTTTCGCTTTTCACTTTTCCGATCCTCAGCGCGAAGACCGCCCCGACGACAACGGTCAGATAAAAGCTGATCAGCCGCCATATAATGATCGCTACGTTCACCTGTCCCGCTTCCGGATAGAAGCCTTTGAAAAGCAGATAATACGACGATTCGGCTCCGACTCCCGCGCCGGGGATCGGGACGAACGACGAGATCATCATAACGAAGCCCTGCGCCCCGAGGATCGTCACGAAGCCGGTCGAGGAAAGCCCGAATGATCTGTACACGAAATATGACACGGAAAAATATGAGATCAGCTGCAGAATGCAGAAAAACAGACAGACGACCATCAGCCCGGCTTCCTTTTTCATGCCCTGAAACGCTGAATGAAAGCGTCCGAGCGTCTCTTCGGCGCGGAGAAGAGCTTTTTCCTTATCCTTTACTATTCTCAGCTTCGTGCCGATTTTTATGACGAATCTGCACAATCCGTCGGCAATTCCCCTGAATTGTCCGGCGATAATGAGAAAGACCAGGACTCCCGCGTTGATGACGTACCCGATAAGAACCACCCAGTAGAAATTCGGGATCAGTTCCCTGAAAAAATTCCATCTTAGGATGAGAAGAACCGTTGATACCGTCACGAGCGCGATCTGGTAAATGATGAATTTCATCAATAGCGCGCCGGCGACGACGCCCACGTCTCTTCCCTTTTTTGAGAGATAATACGCCTGAAACGGCTGTCCGCCGGTCGAAAACGGCGTTATGGCCGAAAAATACTGACCGCCCATCGATACGAACATACTGTCCCTGAACGATTGGTCGCGGAAAAAATGACGCAGCAGAAAATGGAGTGCGAGCGTCTCAAACATCCAGAAAAACACCATCGAAAGCACGGCTGCGATTATCCACCCGAAGCGCAGAGAGCTAACCCACTTCATAAGAGTGGCGGGGTCAGATGAAAAGAAAATGAATCCCACAACGACGGCGCTGCAGGACAGACAGATAAATAATTCAATCTTCCGAGATTTCACGTTTTTTCCTTCCGGAGAACAGGTCTGCAGGACGTAATACGTCGGCGAAAAGCCCCGTTTTTACTGCGGCAGATTCGGTATTCTCCCGTTATTGTAATTTGTAAATGCTTTATGCAGTTTTCTTTTGTATTTCAGTATGAACAGTCCGTTGAGAATGAGATTCGCTCCCATGAATACGAGGGCCGCGGCCTGGAACATCATCGACGTACGGAGCAGGGAAGCGTTTCTGACCGACGATTCGGAGAAGAAGAATGATATTACTTTGTCGAGAAGCGTCGGATTCGCGTAAATCGTTATCACAAAAAGCGCGGCAATTACCATAAATCCGGCGACAACGAAGCATCTGACGTACGGCGGCTTTATCCTTATGTCGTATTTTGAGTCGGTGTAAGCTTCAGTTATGACGTGATAATATCTTTTTACCCTGCCGTACGTTCCGGATACGGTGGTGAGGACAACGATCCACAGCGCGAGCATCGATCCGAATATCCCGATTATCATCAGAACGATCTGCCACATTTGCCTGTTCTCGCTCAGCGTCATCGTGACTACTTCATTATCTCCGAGAAACGAATACATACCGACGACTACACCGCTGAGAGCCGACGCCGCCGAGGTCATCAAAAGGATCAGAATAAAGAGACCGACCATAAAAACCGTACCGCCCGCCATCATAATAATGACGAGCACCCTTCTCACGGTGAAGAACGGTCTTTGCGCATAAAATGCGTTGATATTTTTAGTTAACGGGAATGCGAGCGATCTGATCGCGGCGATCGCAGACACGAGAGAAAACACAAAATACAGAGCGTTTCGCGTAAGCTGCATGAATACTTCCATGTTCCTTACGCCTCTTCCGGTAATGGCTTGAACGTCAAAAATGACCGCCATCAGCGTCGCCGCCGATACGGCAAAAAGCGATAGAACGATCAGTATCATCAGCGGCCCGGTATATGCCCGTTCGATGATCTGTCTTACTTTGACCCCCGGCGCCTCGTCCTGAGAAACGTTCACCTGTATGGAATGAAACTCCGCTTCGACAGACGCGGCGGCCGCAACGGGAGCAACCGGCGGGATGATCTCGTCCGCAGCCAGCCTCGCTCCGCATATAACGCAGAAATTTCCTATTTCAGTAACAGTGTTACCGCAATATTTACACTTCATTACTATTCACTCCCTTCGGGACAATCATAAGATAGCACTATTTTAACATTATGTCAAATTTCATGTGAAAAAAACACGGCCAATCGGGCAATCAACATCGCGCGTCATGCGGTACGCGGTCCAACCCGGGCCAGGGTGCAACGGGGGACAGAGCACCGTTTCAGCCCTGTCCCCGCAAATGGTGCAACGGGGGACAGACCTCCGTTTCAGGCTACTCTGTCCCCGCAAAGGTGCAACGGGGGACAGACCTCCGTTTCAGGCTACTCTGTTCCCGCAAAGGTGCAACGGGGGACAGACCTCCGTTTCAGGCTACTCTGTCCCCGCAAAAAATGCAACGGGGGACAGGGTCGTTTTAAGCCTGTTTCAGCAAATTTGCTGCAAAACCGCAATACTATTGCGGCATTTTCCGGTCAATTTTCGGCGGCATTTACCGAATTCAACAAAATTGAAGAAGTTATCAACACCTCCCTTCTGTGGAAAACCCGACTTTTCCACAAATAAATAAAAAATTTTTTCATCACAATATCTTGGGCCGTCCGGATAAAAAAACAACAATAAGTTGTGCTTTTAAGGCAAAAACTCATTATTTACACGATCCAGACGCAAAAAATAGCTGTTGCAACTCATTTTTTATTCTGCTATATTATCCCCAGCGCCGAACCGGAGGGACCTTTTTTCGGATCCCGCGCCAGCCGCGGATGTGGAAAACTTCTGATTCTGCCTAATTTTTTGACCATTTTTCGTCCGGCTGAAACGGTTGTCCGCATCTGAACTGCGCCCTTCCGGAACGCCGAATGCGATATTCATAAGATAAAACTTCCGTTGTCAGCCGTTGACGTCCGGATGCCAGAATTAATATGACGAAAGATTATTATGAAGGGACCGGGACGCAATGGACGCACCGAGCTATACGGACGAGCAGCTTGATTTCATATGGAAAAAATGCCTCGCCGAACTTAAAAAAGAAATACCGTCAGTTGAATACGACTCATTTATCGTGCCGATCAAACTTGAGGACATAAGCGGAAACGTCGCCGTCTTTACCGTCCCCGGTAAATTTTACATAGATCAGGTCGAAAAGAAATATTTCAACGCGATAAAAAGGATCATCATGGACTGCACGCAGAACTACCTCACCCTGCAGTTCTATGAAACCGACAATTACACGCGCGCGCGTTCTCTTTCCGCGTCTCCTGTCAATTTTGAGTCGCACCTCAACAAACAATACACGTTCGACTCTTTCATCGTCGGCAACAACAACCGCATGGCCTGCGCGGCTGCGATCGCGATCTCCGAATCCCCCGGAACAGCGTACAATCCGTTTTTCATTTACGGCCAGTCCGGCCTCGGAAAAACACACCTCATGCACGCCATCGGAAACAAGATCATTGAAAACGATCCGACAAAAAAAGTTCTGTACGTAACGTCCGAAACGTTCACGAACGAATTCGTTGACGCCATAACGCACAAAACGAACGAGGAATTCAGAAATAAATACAGAAACATCGACGTACTGCTGCTCGACGACATCCAGTTCCTACAGAAAACGGAACGCACGCAGGAGGAATTCTTCTTCACGTTCAACGCTCTCTACGAAGCGAAGCATCAGATCGTGGTATCGTGCGACACGCCCCTCAGCAAGCTCGAAATACTCGAGGACAGGCTGCGCACGCGATTCGCGTGGGGCCTCATAGCCGACGTTCAGGCGCCCGACTACGAAACGAAGGTCGCCATTCTCAACAAAAAAGCCGAGGAAAAGGACATCGAGGTCGAAAGCGAGGTTCTCGACTACATCGCGTCGTGCACCGGCGACAATATCCGCGAGCTTGAAGGCGTCATAAACAGACTGTCGATGGCAATCCTCCAGGGACAGGAAATCGACATTGACCTCGCAAAAGACGCGCTGAAGCATCTGTCCGACGACAATTTGCACGAAATCACAGAGGGTGTTATAATTGACTGCGTATCCAGATTCTTCAAAATAAGCGTTGAAGATCTGCTTTCAAAAAAAAGGACCAAGGAGCTGGTGTATCCGCGTCAGATAGCAATGTACCTTTGCCGCACGCTTCTGGATATGTCATATCCGAACATAGGAAAAGCGTTCAACGGAAAAGATCATTCTACCGTTATGTATGCAGTCGAACAGATCTCGAATCAGGTTCTGATAAACGACGACCTGCACAAAACGGTCGACGAGCTTAAAAAGTACATTAACAGCGGGAAAGTGATTTGATTGATTTATAATTTCACTCCCGGGTTTTCCACAGTTTTTTTGTGGAAAAGTGAATAAAAATCTGTGGAAAAACACGCGCCGGATTGTTGACAAAAAAGCACTGTGGAAAGTGTGGAAAACAAAAACAGCTTTTCAACACTCTTTTGAACAGCCGGAAACGCTTTGTCTGAAACGCTTCGCCGGGGTTTTCCACATTTTCCTCAGGCCCTACTATTACTACTACTAAGGAATATAAAAATAAAAAAGAATAATCGCGCAAAGGGGACACAAAAATGAAACTGACCTGCAACAGAGACAATCTTATAGAAGGAATCAACGTAGTTCAGAAAGCGGTTCCTTCAAAATCAACGCTTGGCATTCTCGAGTGCATCCTGATAGAAGTCGGTGAAGAAGTAAGACTTACCGGAAACGACAACGAATTCGGAATAGTATATGAAGTTCCCGGCATCATCGAAGAAATCGGAAATCTCGCCGTAAACTCAAAAACCTTCGGAGATATAATAAGAAAGCTTCCCGACGTTTACGTCTCGCTTGAAACGGACGACAGCGGAAATCTGCTCATCACGAGCGGCAAGGCGAAATACAAGCTCAAAGTCGTGACTCCCGAAAACTATCCGCCCGTATCCTTCCTCAGCACAGAAAATTCGATCGAGATAGATTCAGCCGTATTCCAGTCGATGATAAGAGAAACGTCCTTTGCGGCGAGCCAGGAGGATAAAAGGATAATCCTTCAGGGCGTTTTCATCGAACAAAAGGAAAACGAGATGCGCTGCGTCGCCATCGACGGCTACAGGCTGGCGATGAAGACCGCGCAGATGCCGGAAAAAAACGACTACGGCGTGATCGTTCCCACCAAGATACTGAACGAATTCGCGCGTTCGCTGAAGGCAACGGACGAAAAAATCAGGTTCTGCTGCAACGCGAATCAGATCATGTTCTACACAGAAACATTCAGAATGGTATCGAAGCTTTATAAAGGCGATTACATCGACTATAACAGAATGATACCGAAGGACTTCAAAACGACCGTCACGATCGAGACGAAAGCGTTTCTTTCGTCTATCGAAAGAGCGTCGCTCGTTATCAACGACGAAAAGCGCTTCCCCGTTACGCTGAAGATCGCGTCGAACGACACCGTTACTGTATCGGTTGTTACCGAAATAGGCGCGATAAACGAGGAAATTTCCTGCGTTGTTTCCGGAGACGAGCTTTCGATAGGCTTCAACGTCAGAAATATCATCGAATGCCTTAAGGTCATCACGGATGAAAAGATCGTGCTCTCGCTCTCCACCCCGGTCAGCCCCTGCACGATAACCGGCGACAGCGATTCGTCGTTTACTTATCTCATAATGCCTATAAGAACGAGATAATATTCGCGAGAAAAATATACGTAAATGTATATAAAACACATCGAATTGAAAAATTTCCGCAATTACGGAACACTTTCCTGCGATTTCGGCGACGGCGTCAATGTTTTTTACGGCGACAACGGACAGGGAAAGACAAATATTCTCGAATCTGTCTTTTACTGCTCGATCGGACGCTCGTTCAGATACAGCAGAGACCCGGATCTCATCAGATACGGAAACGAAGATTTTTCAATCGGAATCGACGTCAGTGATGATATTACCGAAAAAATAAGCATCACTTATAGCAAAAACGGCGAAAAAACGGCAAGGGTAAACGGCCTCTATCTCCGGAAACTCGGACATCTGATGGGCAGTCTCCTTGCCGTCATCTTTTCCCCCGAAGATATGGATATCGTGAACGGCGGCCCTTCAGTCAGAAGGAAGCTTATCGACATCGTGATATCGCAGATACATCCGTCTCACTATTTTGATCTGCAGCAATACAACAAAATTACCGCAAATAAAAACAATCTGCTGCGCGACCAGTCGAAAACCGGCAATTCTCTGGACAGACTGCTCAGCGTCTACAATGAACAGCTCTCCTCCCCTGCCGCCCGGATCGCTATCAGAAGAAATAAATTTTCAAAAGAGCTCGAAAAATACGCATCTGACAGAAATATGCAGATTTCCAACGGCGAAAAAATATCTTTTAAATACATTTCAAATTATTTTTCCTGGCAGGACAACGGCGGGACGGAAGACGAAAGCGAAGTAAAAGAAGCGTTTTTCAACCTACTCGAATCGAAGCTCCGCAAGGAAAAAGAAAGATATCATTCGCTTTACGGTCCTCAGTATGACGATATCGGAATCGAACTGAACGGAACGGATATCAGAAGATTCGGCTCGCAGGGACAGAAAAGAACGTGCGTCCTCGCTATAAAACTCGCCGAAGTCATGCTTCTCAGGCGCGCCACCGGACGCGAACCCGTGCTTCTTTTGGACGACGTTTTTTCCGAACTTGACGAAAAAAGATGCGAAATGCTGCTCGAAAGCATCGGCGGGTGCCAGACGTTCATTACGACCGCGAATATCCAGGAACTCCCCTCTTCGGTGCGCGAAAAATCGAAAATATTTTTTATAAGAAACGGTCTGGCAGAGTTGATATAATTTAAATAAAATGGTATAATTGCCCCCGTAAGGCGATTTAGGCAAAAAGAGGTATTCCTTATGCTTGAACGGCAAAAATCGCCTGTAAGCGAAAATGGAGGCGTTTTTTTGTATATACATATAGGAGACGGCTGCTGCGTGCGGAAAAAGGACATTGTCGGCATTTTCGATCTGGAGATCACCACCACGATGAAAACGACCGGCGATTTTCTGCTTTCTTCACGCGAAGAGGGCTTTACCGTGAACGTCGCGGACAGGGGCGAAATGCCGAAATCATTTATCCTCGCCGACCGTGACGGGATCAGCCGCGTATATATCTCCCCTGTTTCCACGGCCACACTTTACGGCAGATATAATAAAACGACCTGAAAAGCTGAATTTGATTATTATATGTCAATCGGAGGATCTTTAAATGGCTGACGAGCTTGAAACTGGAAAAACGAACAACGAAACGGACTTAAACGTCTCCGAAACCGCGGCGGACTCAAATTCCGGAGCGATTTCCGGCGCCGCGGAGCATACGTATAATGAAAGCGATATACAGGTTCTCGAAGGCCTTGAAGCGGTCAGAAAGAGACCCGGAATGTATATCGGGAGCACTTCCGCGCGGGGGCTCCACCATCTTGTTTACGAGATAGTCGACAACTCCGTCGACGAGGCGCTCGCCGGCCGCTGCGATACAATAATCGTAACGCTGAACAGCGACAATTCCGTTACCGTCAGCGACAACGGCGCCGGTATCCCCGTCGGAATACATCAGCAGATGGGTATTCCCACGGTCGAGGTCGTTCATACGGTCCTTCACGCCGGGGGCAAATTTGGCGGCGGAGGATATACCGTATCCGGAGGTCTTCACGGCGTCGGAGCGTCTGTTGTCAACGCCCTTTCCGAATTTCTCGAGGTCGAGGTCTCCAGAGACGGACACGTCTATTATCAGCGTTATGAGCGCGGAAAGACGTGCTCCCCTCTCAAAATAATCGGAGATACTGACGCTCACGGCACCACAACGACGTTCAAGCCCGATTATCAGATCTTCGAAGAGCTCGTTTTCGACTATAACACGCTTCTGGTAAGATTCCGCGAGATGGCGTTCCTGACCCGCGGAGTAAAGATAATTCTGAACGACAACCGCGGCGAATCACCCGTTTCCGAAACCCTTCACTACGAGGGCGGCATCATTTCTTACGTCGAATATCTCAACCGGAAGGAAACGGTGCTTCATTCCACTCCCATCTACATAACCGGGTCAAAGGACACTTCCCTTCTCGAGGTCGCCATGCAGTACAACGATTCATACGTTGAAAACATCTACTGCTACGCGAACAATATCATCAACAATGAAGGCGGCACGCACCTCACCGGATTCAGGGCCGCGCTTACAAAAGTTTTCAACGACTACGCAAGAAAGTATAATATACTGAAGGATTCCGACAAGAATCTTGCCGGCGAGGACGTGCGTGAAGGCCTTACCGCGATCGTTTCGGTAAAGCTCGAAAATCCGCAGTTTGAAGGCCAGACCAAGGAAAAACTCGGAAACAGCGACATCAGAACTCTTGTCGAGACGGTGGTCGGAGACAAACTCGAGGCGTTCCTCGAGGAAAATCCCCAGGTCTCGAAGCTGATTCTTGAAAAATGTCTTACGGCCGCCAGAGCGAGAGAGGCCGCGAAAAACGCGCGCGAGCTCACGAGGCGCAAATCCGCGCTTAATTCCACTTCCCTTCCCGGTAAGCTCGCCGACTGCTCCGAAAGAAATCCCGCGCTGTGCGAACTTTTCCTTGTCGAGGGAGATTCCGCAGGAGGTTCCGCAAAAGTGGGACGAAACCGCGAATATCAGGCGATCCTCGCCCTTTGGGGAAAGATGCTGAACGTTGAAAAATCACGAATCGACAAGGTTTACAGCAACGAAAAGCTGCTTCCCGTCATACTGGCGCTCGGCGCCAATATCGGAGCCGATTTCGATTGCGAGAAGCTCCGTTATCATAAGATCATAATAATGGCGGATGCCGACGTCGACGGATCGCATATCAGAATGCTTCTGATGACCTTCTTTTTCAGATATATGCGTCCGCTGATCGAGAACGGATATCTGTATCTCGCCCAGCCTCCCCTTTATAAATGTGAAAAAGGTAAAGAATTTTTCTACGCCCTTGACGACAATGAACTCGACTCAAAAATCGCTGAAAAAGGCTGGTCAAGAAAAGATAAAAACATCTCGATACAGCGCTTCAAAGGTCTTGGTGAAATGAGTCCCGAGCAGCTTTGGGAAACAACGATGAATCCTGATACAAGAACGATCCTCAAGGTCGATCTTCAGAATGCCGCCACGGCCAATGAGATTTTCTCGGATCTTATGGGTGATAACGTCGAACCGAGACGCGAATTCATTCATGAAAACGCGAAGCTTGCGCAGAACCTCGATATCTGAACGTATATATATTATTGTATATATTGTACTAATATGATATACTAACGTTCGCAATTCGTATTGCCGGCGTTGTATATGTTTCACGTGAAACAATTCAGACGTTTTGATTTTGTATGAATTGCATTTAGTGAAAGCGAGGCGCAGAAATGTCTAAGATCGTAGCAGTAGCAAATCAAAAAGGCGGTGTCGGGAAAACTACGACAGCGATCAATCTGAGCGCGTGCTTGGCACATCTCGGAAAAAAAACGCTGCTCATCGATCTCGACCCTCAGGGAAACTCCTCTACCGGTCTCGGAATAGATAAAAAGAATACCGAGCTTTCGGTTTACGACGTTATTATCAATGATACGGCGATCAGAGACGCGGCAATCGATACAGTGCAGCCCGGACTCAGACTGTGCCCGTCAAGTATGAATCTCGCGGGAGCTGAAGTTGAGCTCGTCAGCCAGATCTCGAGAGAATCAAGACTTTCGGACGCACTAAAAGAAGTCAGGGATGAATATGATTATATATTCATTGACTGTCCCCCTTCTCTCGGGCTTTTGACTCTCAACGCGCTGACCGCCGCAAATACGGTGCTGGTTCCGATTCAATGCGAATATTTTGCTCTTGAAGGTCTTTCACAGCTTATGGAAACCGTGAGGATCGTTCAGAAGCGCCTGAACAAGGATCTCGAGGTCGAAGGCGTCGTCCTTACGATGTTTGATTCGAGAACAAATCTTTCCGTTGAAGTCGCTGAGGAAGTCAGAAAGCATTTTACAAACAGAGTTTATCAGACGCTGATTCCGAGAAACGTAAAATTGTCCGAAGCGCCGAGCTACGGGCTTCCGATCGTTTTATATGATATAAATTCAAAGGGCGCCGCGGCATATATCGAGCTTGCAAAGGAATTTATTGCCGTGTCGGAACGGTGAATCCGCTGAACAGAGGTGTTTATAAATGGCGGCTACGAAAAGAAACGCGCTGGGAAAAGGTTTAAGCGCACTGATCGAAGAAAATTCGATCAACGACGGAGTTACCGAAGTTGACATAATGCGTATCGAACCGGCAAAAGACCAGCCGAGAAAAAATTTTGATAACGATAAGCTTGAAGATCTTGCCGACTCCATCAGAACACACGGTCTTATACAGCCTATAGTTGTAACTGAAAACGGACGTAATTATCAGATTATCGCCGGAGAACGAAGATGGCGCGCCGCAAGACTGGCCGGACTCAAAAAAATCCCGGTAATTATCCGCCAGGCGAGCGAAAAAGAGATCCGTGAACTTGCTCTTATCGAGAACATTCAGCGTGAAGACCTGAATCCTATCGAAGAAGCACGTGCATACAGACAGCTGCTCGACGATTATAAGCTGACGCAGGATGAGCTCGCCGGAATAGTCGGAAAGAAAAGCAGAAGCGAGATCGCGAACCGAGTGAGACTTCTCAATCTTGCCGCAGAAGTTCAGAAAATGCTTGAAGAAAAGGAAATCACAGCAGGACAGGCGCGTCCTCTGCTCGGATTGCCCGATTCAGCGCAGCTGACGGCCGCCAGAACTATCGTTGAAAAAGGCTTAAACGCGAGACAGGCCGAAGCTCTCGTAAAATCGATCCTTTCAGGCAATAAATGCATTGCTGACGACGACGGTGACGGCGACGATCTCGCCTTGATGAGAGATATAGAAACAATGCAAAATAAACTCAGATCAGTTCTGGGAACAAAAGTTAAACTAAATGACAAGGACGGAAAAGGCAAGATTGTTATCGAATATTTCTCGAGAGACGAACGCGAAAGACTGCTGGATTATTTGCTTCGGTCCAAAAAATAATTGTTTCACGTGAAACAATCATAAACAGGGGGTGAAAGAAGCTGATGATTGAAAAGGAAATTGTTATACTGTTCGGAGGCATCGTTTTGCTGATATTCGCGGTTCTGACCGTTCTGATCGTCATGTGCTTCAAAAATATCTCCCGAAACAGGCAGGTCATAAAAGAAATGAAACAAAAAATAGACCGCCTGTCCGGCAAAAAGGCTTCTTCTGCCGGAAATGCCGGAGAAATTCCTCCTTCGACCGAGTTTGCCGATATCAACGATCGGCTGATCGCCCTCGAAAACCGGCAGAAGGACAATCTTGACCGCATTGACGTCGTCAGATATTTTACA
>CADBOE010000083.1 GCA_902796205.1 uncultured Ruminococcus sp.
CAAATGGCTCGAATACGAGAATATAGAGCGCGCCGCGGGGGAAACGAAATGGTCTTTCAGAAAGCTGCTCTTTTACTCGATAGACGGCATCGTCGCGTTCTCAACGACGCCTCTCGCCGTTTCGTCGGTGCTGGGGATCGTATTCTGCATTCTGTCTTTTATCGCGCTTGTCGTCGTGTTTATACGCCAGCTCGTATGGCAAAATTCCGTAGGCGGCTGGGCGAGCGCGATGTGCATATTTTTCTTCCTGAGCGGCATACAGCTCTTCACGATAGGTATTCTCGGGCAGTATCTTGCCAAAACTTATATGGAAGTCAAGAAAAGGCCGATCTACGTTATAGCGGAAACAAATACCGTGCGTAAGGGGGAAGAAGAAGCCCGCCGCTGAAACAGCCGGGGAAGAGCTCCGTGAATTCCTCCGGCGCCGGGCAGCTCACGACCGTTCTTACGCCGCTGAGAGGATCGTCGAATCCGCATTGATAATGATGAAGCAGCTGATGAGGCTGATGCCCGTCCTGCGTTTCTGACCGCGCCCGTTCCGTCGGCCCTTCTTCGCGTCCTGTCATGTACAGCGGGGAATATAGAGTGTCTCCCGTCAGCGGAAGACCGATGTGGCTCATGTGTACTCTTATCTGGTGTGTCCGTCCCGTGAGCAGCGAAAATGCGGCGAGAATTCTTTTCCTTGACCGGTCGGCGGCGATGATCCTGAAAACCGTCACCGCGCGGCTTCCTTCAGGATCGACTTTTCTTTTTATGATGCTCGAAAGATCCCTCGCGACGGGCAGATCCACCGTTTCGGTAAAGCCTTCTTCGCATGGACCGTCATAATCCGTAACGTCGCATATTCCGATATATGTTTTCCTGTACGAGCCTTCTTCCGCCTCGCGCCGCATTATCTCCTGCGCCCAACCGCTTTTTGCGAAAAGAAGCAGCCCCGACGTGCCGAGGTCGAGCCGGTTCACGAGATGTATTCCTGCTTTGATGCCGCGGTTCCGGTAATATAAAGCGACGTTCGCGGCGACGGTCCCGGTACGGTGGAAGCACGTCGGATGTACGACGCTCATTGCGTTCTTGCGGACGGCAAGCAGGGACTCGCTTTCATATGCGATTTCAGGCTCCGGCTCCTCCGGCGGGATCAACGTCGGAATTTCGGCGGCGGAGAGGTCTGCGCGCACCGTGTCTCCGTTTTTGACAGTAACGTTGACGTGCGCGTTTTCGCCGTTCAGAAAAATACCTCCGTGAGCCTTCAAGCGTTTGAGGGTCGATGAAAATATATTCATGCGCGACTTCAGAATATCCGAAAGGCGGACGCCTTCGTCTTTTTCGCCGCAAATATATGTGATAATTCCGTTTTCCATCTGTATTTCCCGGTACCGGCGCGCAGCTCAGGTCGGATAAGTTGAGCGCTGATTCTTATCCGGTTTGCGCACAGGCGCATTTTAGCATAATACGGCACGGACAGTCCAGACGCCGGATGAGCACGGTTACCGGTACGATACCGATGAACAGTCCGTCGGGAATGTTGCCGGCGTAACGACGGAACAATCCGGAGTTGGTTTTCAGGCTCACGCGGAAACAAAAACGCCTGCTGTGAACCTGCCGGACTCCTGCGCTTTCCGGTTGTGCTCTCCCGCGCTGTGAAAATGCTTGACAACATGCCGCATCTGGTTTACGATGTAGCCGACCAAAAAGATTGAGGCGTGTTATGACGAACAGAGACAGATTCAGAGCGGTGCTTGCGTTTGAAAAGCCGGACGACAGGCTCCCTGCGATAGAGTGGGCGTCCTGGTGGTGGGACAGGACCATAGTTGAATGGCAGAGGCAGGGACTTCCGCAGCTGTCGTTTCATGAAGTCGCGCCCTACCTCGGACTCGATCAGCATTACCAGTTCTGGCTCCCGCACAGGACGGCGGATTTTCCCGCCCCGGCGTACAACGGCGGACCTGTAATGGAAGGCGAGAACGGTTACGAAAAGCTGCTTCCGTATCTGTATCCCGAGCACGGGCCGGACGGCCAGCTCGAAATGATGCGGCAGCTCAAGCCGGGGCACGATGCGGGCGATTTTCCGGTCTGGTTCTCGCTTGACGGGGGCTTCTGGTTTCCTCGTACTCTTTTCGGCATAGAGCCGCATCTTTACTCGTTCTATGACGAACCGGAGCTTTATCACAGGATACTTGACGATCTCGCGGAATATCAGCTGAAGCAAATGGAGCGGATATATGAAATACTTACTCCGGAATTCATGACGTTCGGCGAGGACATGAGCTATAATAACGGCCCCATGATCTCTGAGGATACCTTCGACGAATTTCTTCTTCCGTACTACAACAAAGTCGTGCCTTACATTAAGGAGCACGGCACGAAGGTGATAATAGACAGCGACGGCGACGTAAGCCGGATGATACCGTGGCTGAAGCGCGCAGGCATAGAAGGAGTGCTTCCTCTTGAACGGAAGGCCGGCGTGGACGTGGCCGCACTGCGCGAAGCATTTCCGGACTTTCTGTTCATCGGGGCGTTTGACAAAATGACGATGAGAGAAAGCAGCGACGCCATGCATAATGAATTCGAACGGCTTCTGCCGGTGATGAAAACCGGCGGATTCATCCCGAGCGTCGACCATCAGACGCCGCCCGACTGTCCTCTTGAGAGATATCACGAATACGTTGAAATGCTTCGCGAATACGGAGAAAGAGCGGTGAAGCCCGTATGACGAACAGAGAAAGAGCAATGAACATCCTTCATTTCAGGCCGGCCGACAGAATGCCCGCGGTGCATTTCGGCTACTGGCAGGAGCTTCTTGACGAATGGGCCGCGCAGGGCAAGATCCCCGCGGATCTCGCTGAAGGCAATTTTGACGGCTCGGCGAAGGAAGCCGAGCTTGACAGGCTCATAGGATGGGATTTCAACTGGTACAGAACGTACGGCTCGTCAAATCATCTGGCGCCCGGATTTGAAACAAAAGTAATAGAAACGCTGCCGGACGGAACGCGCCGCGTTCAGAACGCAGACGGCATTATAGAGCGCATCAAGCCCGGCATTACGTCGATTCCCTCCGAGGACGATTACCTGCTGAAGGACAGGGAGGCGTTCGAGAAGCTTTACAAGCCGAGAATGCAATATATGCCCGGTCGCGTTGATCTTGAATTTTACAGCCGTTTCAATGAGATCAGGCCATACGACGTTCCGGTCGGCCTTCACCTCGGTTCCGTGATGGGCAATATCAGGAACATCACGACCGTTACCGGCATGAGCTATCTGCTTTACAGCGAAGACGAGGAACTTTTCGCCGACATAGTTGACACCTACGCGGAGATGCAGTACAAATGTGCCGAAGCGATATTGCAGACCGGCGCGAAATTCGATTTCGCCCACTACTGGGAGGATATCTGTTTTAAAAACGGTCCTCTGATGTCGCCTGCGGTTTTCGACGAGCTCTGCGCGAAGCATTATAAAAAGCGCAACGATCTGTGCCGCAGATACGGCATTGACGTCATCTCGCTCGATTGCGACGGCGTTATCGGGAAGCTCCTGCCGACGTGGGTGGAAAACGGCGTGAACACTATGTTTCCGATAGAGGTCGGCGTCTGGGGCGACCAGTTCGAGCCTGCGAGAATGAAATTCGGCAAAGAGGTGCTCGGCGTAGGCGGTATGGACAAAACGGCTCTCAGAGAAGACAGGGCGGCCGTCGACCGCGAGATAGAACGTATGAGGCGTCTCGCGTCTCTCGGCGGCTTCATTCCGTGTCCCGACCACAGACTCATGCCGGGTACAAAATTCGAACTCGTTCAGTACTACGCCGAAAAGATCAAAGAGATAAGGCCGTAAAGCGGACTATATGCTTTTCAGTCCTGCGGCAGAAATCGTATCAGGAGGAGCCCATGAAAAGAAAGATCACATTACTTGACGGCGCCGTCGGGACCACGCTCTGGGGCATCGCGGAGGAAAACGGCGTAAAAAAAGAACCGGTATGGAAATACAACGTAGAGCATCCTGAATTCGTCGTCGAGCTTGTAAAAAGATACGTCGACGCGGGGTGTGAAATAGTACTGACAAATACATTCGGCGCGAACGGGCCCTCCGTGAAGCGCTCGCCGCCGTATTCCGTCGCCGAGGTCATCAGTGGCGGCGTCAGAGCGGCCCGAAAGGCTGTTGAGGGTACGGACGTAAAGCTTTGCCTGTCGCTCGGCCCGCTTACTCAGCTGCTTGAGCCTTACGGAGATCTCGAAGAGGCTGAATGCGCCGCTATATACGGCGAAATGCTCGACGCGGGCGTTGGAGCGGGTGTCGACATGATACTGAACCAGACCTTCATGGACCTTGAAATGATGCGTATAGCGACAGCTGAGGCGAAAAAATACGGACTTCCCGTCATGTGTTCAATGACCTTTGAAAAAAGCGGGAAAACAATGTTCGGCAACTCCGTCGAAGACGTGATCAACACCCTTGAGCCTCTCGGCATAGATGCGATAGGACTCAACTGCTCGCTCGGCCCGGATCTCGCGCTTCCGATCATAAAAGAATTTTCCGAGAAAACCGGATTGCCTCTGCTTTTCAAGCCGAATGCCGGCAAGCCGATCCTCTCTGCCGACGGCGAGGCCGTTTCTCCATATACGGCGGAGCAGTTCGCGCGAGATATCGAGCCGGCGCTTCAGTACGTCAGCTTTATAGGCGGCTGCTGCGGCTCCGACGCGTCATACGTCAAAGAGATCAGAAAGCTGCTTTGCTGACAGAGGGAGAACCGTTACATGGATCTGTTTAACCTTGACCGTCCGCTGGCTATTGCAATGTGGGATTTTTCGTGGCTCGAGCGCCGTTTCGACGGCGGCGGCTACGAAGACTGGGATAAAGCGGTAACGGAGCTTACCGAGCGCGGATACGACGCGATCAGGCTTGACGTTTATCCGCATATGCTTTACCGGAATCCGCACGGAGAATTTCGCCTTGACCCGGTATGGCCGCCTGATTACGCTTCATGGGGCGCCAGAGAGACTGTATATATCAAAGATATTGAAAAGCAGCTCGCCGGATTCGTCAAAATCTGCTCCGCACACGGCGTAAAGCTCGGCCTGTCCACGTGGTTCCGCGACGATGCGTCGCGATCCGTCGTAAGGACGATAGACACGCCCGTGACGCTTGCGAAGATGTTCATACGCGCGACCGAAGTCGTGCTTTCCGCCGGCGGCGAGATACTTTACGTCGATTTCTGCAACGAATTCGCGCACTGGGCGGACTTTGTAAGAAACGGAGACGGCTCGGTTCCTTTCCGCGACGGGGAACTCGGACAATTCTGGATTCACGGCGTAATGAGGGAATACGGGAGAGCATATCCCGGAATTCCGCTTACGTTCTCGGTATCTACCGAATTCGACAGGATTGAACGCGAGGATCTGACAGATTACGGTCTTTACGAGCCGCATATATGGATGAACGGAGACGGTGACGGAAGGTTCGCCGCGGCGTTTGCTAAAGTCAGAAAGCCGGGAACGCCGGGGGAGATAATTGAACAGCAGAAGGAACTTTACATAAAAAGCAGGACGTACTGGGACAGCGTGCTTACCGAGCAGATCAGATATTTTGCGTCGTTTTCCGAAAGAACCGGATTGCCGCTTATAACGACGGAATGCTGGGGCATAATAGACTGTATGGACAGACCGGGGACGGACTGGAGCTGGATCATGCAATTATGCGAAACAGGCGTAAAAACGGCTTCTGAGACGGGCAGATGGGCGGCGATTGCATCAAATAATTTTTGCGGACCGCAGTTTCCGTCTCTCTGGTCTGATATCGGCTGGCACCGGAAAATAACGCGTATTATACATTCGGGAAGCGTACCGAAAAGAACAGGAGGATATCATGAGCATACTTGAGGAGATTTCCGAAAATCTGCAGAAGGGCAGGGCAAAGGTCGTAAAAGAGCTCGTTCAGAACGCCGTCGATTCCGGCGTTGATCCCGAGACGGTGCTTAAAGAAGGGCTTCTCCCCGGCATGAGCGTCATAGGCGAAAGATTCAAGAACAACGAGGTCTACGTACCGGAGGTGCTCGTCGCCGCAAGGGCGATGAATATGGGCGCGCAGGTGCTGAAGCCTTATCTGGAAAGGGCCGGGATCAAAGCCGCCGGCAAGATCTGCCTCGGCACGGTGCAGGGGGACTTGCACGACATCGGCAAAAATCTTGTCAAAATGATGATGGAGGGCAAGGGCCTCGAGGTCGTCGATCTCGGAACGGACGTTTCGCCCGACACGTTCATCCGGACGGCGATAGATCAGAACTGTCAGATAATCGCCTGCTCCGCTCTGCTTACGACCACAATGGGAGTTATGGAGGAGGTCGTCAATAAAGCGGTTGAGGCTGGAATCAGGGACAGGGTGAAGATCATGATCGGCGGAGCTCCGGTAGATGAAGCGTTCTGCCGGAAGATCGGCGCGGATTGCTACACGCCTGACGCGGCTTCCGCCGCAGAGGCGGCGGCCGGATTCTGCGCATCGATGGGAGCCTGAACCGGACGGCTGCGTTTTTGTCTGACGCCCGATATTGCCGAAGATGTGCTTATAACGGTGAAAACAAATGGATAAAAAAGAATTCTTTGCGCATCTGACAGACCGGATGATCTCACTCGGGGCATACAAGGCTTCGGTGATACCCGTGGCCGACGTTGAGACGGATGAATCCTTCCGCCGTCTGTGCGAGCAGAACGTTTGCGGAAACTATGGCAAAAACTGGGCCTGTCCGCCGGACGCGGGTGAGATAACGGAGCTGATCGCAAGGCTTCGCTCGTATGAAAACATTCTTGTATGGCAGACCGTCGGCACCCTCGAAGACAGCTACGACTTTGAGGGCATGCTCGAGGCGGGCAGACGGCATGCCGGAACGATAAACGAGGCGCGTGCGTTTTGTCCCGGCGAGCCGTTTTCAAGGTACCTTTGCCTTGGCGCGGGCGGCTGTTCAGCCTGCGATACGTGCGCGAAGCTTACAGGCGAACCGTGCAGGCGGCCTGATCTGATGACGCCCTCGCTTGAAACGTACGGCGTGAACGTTTCCAGGCTGGCTCAAGCCGCGGGGATGAAATACATAAACGGTCAGAATACCGTGACGTATTTTGCCGCCGTTCTTTTCGATGTCTGATGGTATGATAACCGTAACTCTGAACGGAAAAGAATACAAAGTCGAGTCCGGAACGTGCCTCGGACAGCTTGCGGCGCACGAGGGCGCGACCGCGATGATATGCGGGGGACACGGAAAATGCGGGAAGTGCTTCGGAATCGTGACGGGCGCCGTATCCGCGGCAACCGGGCACGAAAAACTGATGCTCGGCGAAAAATTCAAAAATGGCGTACGCCTGCTTTGCAGAACCTACGCGGAAGGCGACTGTACGGTAACGACCGGGTCCGTTGACGCGGCGCAGATCAGGGAAGACGGCGATCTGCCGGCGCACGAGCACCGCCCGTGCTTTTCGGGATACGGGGTTGCCGCTGACGTGGGTACTACGACGGTCGCGGCAAGGCTTTACCGCGCGGACGGGACGCTGCTGTCGTCAAAAACCGCACTGAATCCGCAGAGGGCGTTCGGCGCAGACGTGATATCACGCATGGAGGCGGCGCTTTCCGGCAGAGCCGGCGAGCTTTCCGCACTTATAACCGGGGCGCTTTCAGATCTGACAGCGGAACTGGCACGCGACGCGGGGATAACGAGCGGGGAGATAGACGGCGCGGTGATCACCGGAAACACCGTGATGCTGCACCTTCTGACGCGAACTGATCCGGAACCGCTCACACATGCTCCTTTTGAGGCGAAGCGCCTTTTCGGCGAGACGGTCGCTGCGAAAGAGCTTGGGATAGAGGCGCTCCCGGAAAATACCCCGGTCTATCTTTCGCCCTGCGTTTCGGCTTTTATCGGAGCGGATACGGTTACGGCGATCGCTTCTTCGGAATTTGACAAAGGTGAAGGCGTCGCGGTGCTGACTGACATCGGCACGAACGGCGAGACCGTCCTGCGGTACGAAGGCGGTATTCTCGCATGTTCGACGGCGGCTGGTCCCGCGTTTGAGGGCGCCGGGATAGAGATGGGCATGGGCGGTTTGCCGGGCGCGATCGACCGCGTAGCCGCAAAGCCCGACGGATCATATGACGTCAGCGTTATCGGCGGAGGAAAACCCGCCGGCATCTGCGGAAGCGGCATTGTTGACGCGCTTGCGGCATTTACAGACACGGGTGCGATAGACGAGACCGGATATATGGAAAATGATCATGTGACGCTGGCGCGGCCGGTTTTCCTGACCCAGAAGGACGTGCGCGCTGCGCAACTTGCCAAAAGCGCGATTCACGCCGGCATCAGAACGCTGCTTCACGCCGCCGGCATCGGCTGCGGCGCAGTGGATAAGCTTTATATTGCAGGAGGCTTCGGCAGTTATCTCGACGTAAACAACGCCGGAAAGATAGGACTTATCCCTCCGGAGCTTGCCCCGAAGGTGGTTGTGCTCGGCAATGCCGCTCTGTCCGGCGCTTCTCTTTTGCTTCTGTGCGAGCCGAAAAGAAAGGAATATGAGGCTGTCTGCCGGAAGATCAGACTTGTCGAACTCGCGGGGAATCCGGTGTTTGTCCGTGAATATACCGAGCGAATGACGTTCTGACCGGACGGACCGTCTTACTTTTTCGGGTATTCGCGTTATTCCGCTGTAAAAGATGCACTTTAAGTCCGCTCCGGCAAGCGGTATATTATGAAAAGAAAACAGAAAAATTGAGAAGAGCGTCCCCGGCGTCAGAGATCGGGATTTAAGGAGGACAATATGTTTAATCACCATGATATAACACGGAACGCCTGTATGCTGCACGGCGCACTGGCTCGCCACGGCTACGACTGGTGGTGGCATTCTTTCACTGCCCAGGACGCAGAGACAGGGGAGGACAAG
>CADBOE010000084.1 GCA_902796205.1 uncultured Ruminococcus sp.
ACCTTTACAGCACGGAAATCGGACTTGGAGAAGGTCTCGAAATCGACCAGATCCTCAAACAGCGGCTCGATCACAAGGCTGCTGAAGTCGGGCTTCTTCGCGTCGAAGAGAGGCATGGACGGGTCGTTTGCATTGACTGCAGGAGCCGCCTCAGCTGCATTTTCCTCACTTGTTTCTTCCTCCTCAACAAGTACACCATTTTCGTTCATGTGTGTCTTTAAGGGCTTCATTGTCGGGAAGAGCAGAACGTCGCGTATCGAATCGGTATTCGTGAGCAGCATGCACAGACGGTCAACGCCCATTCCCATGCCACCCGTGGGCGGCATACCGTATTCGAGAGCGTTCAGAAAGTCGTTGTCAACGTCGTTGGCTTCCGCGTCTCCCGCCGCCTTCAGAGCCGCCTGATGCTCGAATCTCTCGCGCTGATCGATCGGATCGTTCAGCTCGGAGAAGGCGTTGGCGAACTCGCTGCCGTTGATGAACAGCTCGAACCTCTCGGTATAGTCCGGAGCCGACGGATCCCGTTTCGCAAGAGGGGAGATGTCGACCGGATGATGCGTTACAAACGTAGGCTGCACGAATTCGTGCTCGCAATATTCTTCAAAGAAAATATTCAGAATATCGCCTATGCCGTGCCGCTCCTCGTAGGCGAGACCGTGCTTCTTGCAAAGCTCTCTGGCCTCTTCGACGGTTCCGACAGCGGAAAAATCGACGCCGGCGTATTTCTTTACCGCATCTGTCATCGTAATGCGCGTGAACGGACTGTCGAGATCTATCGTCAGTTCACCGTACGGAACGATACCGGTGCCGAGAACCTGGTGCGCGCAGAATCTGATGAGATTCTCCGTGAGTTCCATCATTCCCTCAAAATCCGTATATGCCTGATAAAGCTCGAGCAGCGTAAATTCCGGATTGTGCCGCGTATCCATGCCTTCGTTTCTGAAAACTCTTCCGATCTCGTAGACCCTGTCCATTCCGCCGACGATGAGCCGCTTCAGGTAGAGCTCGAGAGCGATCCTCAGATAAAGCTCTATATTCAGCGTATTGTGATGTGTGATGAACGGCCTCGCGGCGGCTCCGCCGGCGATATTGTGCAGGACCGGAGTCTCGACTTCGAGAAATTCACGTCCGTCAAGGAATTTCCTGATCGCGGAAATAATGCGGGAACGCTTCACGAATACCTTCTTTACGTCAGGATTCATGATGAGGTCGACGTATCTCATTCTGGCCCTCAGATCGTCGTCGCGAAGACCGTGCTTTTTTTCGGGAAGGGGGCGGAGTGCTTTTGCAAGAAGCTTCAGTCCGGTACATTTCACGGTTATTTCTCCGGTTATGGTACGGAACACCGTGCCTTCTATACCGATGATATCGCCTATATCGTACGATTTGAATGCCGCGTATGCCTCCGCGCCGACGATATCGCGTTTCACGTATATCTGGAACATTCCGTTTTTATCCTGAAGATGCGCGAAGCTCGCCTTGCCCATTATCCTCTTGAGCATTATGCGTCCTGCCATCGATACCGGCACGGGCGTCTTTTCGGAAAGGGGAAGACCCGTTTCGTGATCGCATTCAGGCTCGCAGATCTCGTCAAAATGCGCGGTGATACCGTCCGAATAATACGTGACGTCGTACTTCGTGATCGTAAACGGGTCGCACCCCGCGGCCTTCAGCTCGGCGAGCTTGGACCGTCTTACTTTAAGCTGATCGCCGGTCTCCGCCGCTTCTTTCGCGGACATATTTTCCGCCGGTACGGCGGCGGTCTTTTTATTTTCCGTATCGTTCAATTTATGATACCTCCGGTGAACTGTCAGTTGGCTGCCGTTTTGATTTCTTTGATCTTATATCTGATCTCTCCGGCGGGAGTCTTTACCGTTACCGTTTCGCCCTTGGAGTGGCCGAGTATCGCCGCTCCGACAGGAGATTCGTTCGAGATGCGCCCTTTGAGCGGGTCGGCCTCCGACGAACCTACGATGTAGTATTCGTCTTCTTCCTCTTCCTCGCAATCGTAGAGAACGACGACGTGTCCCATTTTTACGGTGCTCGTATCGCTGTCCTCGTCTATCAGGACGTAGTTCGAAAGAATGGCCTCGATGCGCATTTTTTCTATCTCGTTTTCCTTCTGGGCTTCCTTGGCCTCGTCATATTCGGAATTTTCGGACAGGTCGCCGAATCCGCGCGCCACTTCAAGGCGGTTGGCTATTTCGATAGTCTTTTCGCCTTTGAGATAATCGAGCAGCTCCTGATAGTGCCGGAGTCCTGCTTTGGTAAGATGCGTAGGTTTTTCGTTTTTCTTTTCACTCATTTGATCAGATCCTTCTTGTAAGGTTTATTTTACAGGGGCAATATTTTTGTCCTTGAGTATCACGTCGTGCGCGCCGCCTTCGATAATACTTGTGGAGGAAACGCGTGTCAGCTTTGCTTCGCGGTGAAGGGCGGCAATATCCTTCACGCCCACGTTGCACATCGTCGAACGGATCTTGCTGAGGGTCAGCTCGAGATTGTCGCGAAGGGAACCCGCGTAGGGAACGTAGGAATCCACGCCCTCCTCGAACGAGAGCTTTGAATTTCCGCCCATGTCGTACCTCTGCCAGTTTCTCGCGCGGTTCGAACCCTCGCCCCAGTATTCCTTGTAATAATTGCCGTTGATATTTATCTTGTTCGACGGGCTTTCGTCGAAGCGTGCGAAATATCTTCCGAGCATGCAGAAATCGGCGCCCATGGCAAGCGCGAGCGTCAGGTGGTAGTCGTGAACGATGCCGCCGTCGGAGCAGAGAGGCACGTAGATGCCTGTTTCTTTGAAATATTCCTCGCGGGCTTTATTGACCTCGATGACGGCTGTGGCCTGGCCGCGTCCGATGCCCTTCTGTTCTCTGGTGATGCAGATGGAACCTCCGCCGATGCCGATCTTCACGAAATCAGCGCCGCAATCGGCGAGATATCTGAAAGCTTCGCCGTCGACGACGTTGCCCGCGCCGACCTTCACTTTTCCGTTATATTCCGTCTTCACCCACTCGAGCGTATCCTTCTGCCATTCGGAGTATCCTTCGGAAGAGTCGATGCACAGAACGTCCACGCCGGCCTTCACAAGCTCGGGAACGCGCTCTTTGTAATCTCTCGAATTTATACCGGCGCCAACCATATATCTTTTGCTGTCGTCGAGCAGCTCGAGAGGATTTTCCTTGTGCGAATCGTAGTCTTTCCTGAAAACGAAATATTTCAGCTTTCCTTCGGAATCGATGATGGGGAGGCAGTTGAGCTTGTGCTCCCAGATGATATCGTTGGCTGTCTTGAGAGAGACCGTCTCGTCGCCGCATACGAGATTCGCAAAAGGCGTCATGAATTCTCTGACGGGGAGCGAAAGATCCATGCGGCTGACGCGGTAGTCGCGGCTCGTGACGATACCCATGAGTTTTCCGTGCGCGGTGCCGTCCTCGGTGATCGCGATCGTGGAATGGCCGTGCTCTTCCTTGAGCTTCAGCACGTCCGCGAGCGTGTCGCCGGGCTTCAGGTTCGAATCGCTGACGACGAATCCGGATTTGTACTTTTTAACCTTCGCGACCATTTCGGCCTGGCTGTCGATCGGCTGCGAAACGAAAATAAAAGACAGACCGCCGCATTTCGCGAGGGCGATCGCCATATTGTCGTCGGAAACGGCCTGCATCACGGCGGAAACAAGCGGGATATTGATGGTCAGAGGGGAGACCTCGCCTTTTCTGAATCGTACCAGCGGAGTCTTCAGTGAAACGTTATCGGGGGTACAGTCTTTTTTTGTGAGTCCGGGCAGAAAAAGGTATTCGCTGAACGTGTATGAGGGTTCGTCATAGATAAAGGCCATAATATCCTCCTTGCAAATATCATATTTGCTTCGGAATTATACCTTCGCGGCGGCGCTTTGTCAAACGGAAACCGCGCCTCGCACGGCGCCGTTTCCGGCA
>CADBOE010000085.1 GCA_902796205.1 uncultured Ruminococcus sp.
GTACGCGGTGACCGGCACCGGCGGCGGAGCAACGAACCGGCTGACCGACGGAGCGATTGACCGGCAGAAAGACATAAACAGAAAGAAAGGAAGACGCAACATGAACATCCGAATTGCCCTCGCGGGCAATCCAAACAGCGGCAAGACCACGCTTTTCAACGCATTGACCGGATCGAACCAGTTCGTCGGCAACTGGCCCGGCGTCACGGTTGAAAAGAAGGAAGGAAAGCTCAAAAACAAAGAAGGGGTCACGGTCACCGACCTGCCGGGAATATATTCATTGTCCCCGTACACCCTCGAAGAGGTAGTGGCGAGAAACTATCTGATCGAAGAAAGGCCGGACGTGATCCTGAACATCGTCGACGGCACGAATCTCGAGCGCAACCTGTATCTGACGACCCAGCTTACCGAGCTCGGCATTCCGGTCGTTATGGCCGTAAACATGATGGATCTCGTGCGCAAAAACGGAGACAAGATCGACGTAAAAGAACTGTCGCGCGCTTTAGGCGTTAAAATCGTGGAGATCTCGGCGCTCAAAGGAGACGGGATAAAAGAAGCCGCCGACGCCGCCGTTGACGCCGCGAAGAACGCGAAAACCGTGCCGCAGCATTCGTTCTCCGGTCCCGTCGAGCACGCGCTCGCGCACATCGAGGAGGCCGTTGTCCACGATATGCCGGAGGAACAGCAGAGATGGTACGCCGTAAAAGTATTCGAGCGCGACGAAAAAGTGCTCGAGAAGCTGAACATCGATCCGGCGACGCGCGAGCACATCGAAGCGGACATCCGGGCGGCCGAAAAAGAGCTCGACGACGACGCGGAATCCATCATTACCAATGAAAGATATATCTACATCGGAAATTTAATCAGATCGAGCTACGAAAAGAAAGATAAATCGAAGCTCACTCGTTCGGACAAGATCGACAAAGTCGTAACGAACCGCTGGCTCGGTCTTCCCATATTCGCGCTCGTCATGTTCCTCGTGTATCTGATCGCGATGGTCGGCCCCGGCGCGTGGGCGACGGACTGGGCGAACGACGGACTGTTCGGCGACGGATGGTTCCTGCTCGGAATCGGCCGGAAAGCGTACGACGAACGTGCGGAGGAATACGCCGACGCTCTCGAGGCGGTCAACGCGTTTCTCCCTGAGGAAGAGGCCGTCGATCCTGAGGCTGAAGAGTTCGACGCAGAGAAGGCGCTCGCCGCGATCAGGGCCGTCGAAGCGGGAGAACCCGCCGAGATAGAGATCGAGGACGAGGAGACTCTCGCCGTCGAAACGGCGAAGGTATATTTCGACACCGTGCCTGAAGGCGACGAAGAAGCGTTCGGAACGACGTTCACCGACGCAAGAAAGTATTTTGAGGAGAATCCCGGATTCGAGGCGCCGGATCCGGCGGAAAACGGACCGTGGGTGCCCGGCATACCCGTGATCGTGAGCGGCTGGCTCGAGGCGGCGAACGCGCCCGGATGGCTGCAGGGACTCATTGTTGACGGTATTATCGCCGGCGTCGGAGCCGTGCTCGGATTCGTTCCGCAGATGCTCGTGCTGTTCCTGCTTCTCGCAATCCTTGAGGGCTGCGGATACATGGCGAGGATCGCATTCGTGCTCGACCGCATATTCAGAAAATTCGGCTTGTCCGGAAAATCATTTATCCCGATGCTCGTGGGAGTCGGCTGCGGCGTTCCCGGCGTAATGGCGTCGAGGACCATCGAAAACGAACGCGACAGACGAATGACCATCATGACGACCACGTTCATCCCGTGCGGCGCGAAGGTACCGTTTATCGCAATGATTGCCGGAGCGATCTTCGGCGGCTCTCCGTGGATAGCCACGTCGGCGTATTTCATCGGTATGGCGGCGATAATCATTTCCGGCATCATGCTCAAGAAAACGAAAATGTTCGCCGGCGATCCCGCTCCTTTCGTAATGGAGCTTCCCGCTTACCATCTTCCTACCGTAGGCAACGTGCTCCGTTCGACGTGGGAGCGCGGCTGGTCCTTCATCAAGAAAGCGTTCACCATCATCCTGATCTCCACTATAGTCGTATGGTTCACGACGTATTTCGGCTGGGTCGACGGCAAATTCGGTATGCTCGATGAAAGTCAGATCGGAAATTCGATACTCGCCGCGATCGGAAAGCCTTTCGCATGGCTGTTCGCGCCTCTCGGCTGGGGCAACTGGCAGGCCGCCGTATCGTCCATAACGGGACTTGTCGCGAAAGAGAATATCGTCGGAACGATGGGCATCATTTACGGAGGCGGAGCCGTTTCGAAATACGCGGCCATCTCCGCGGCCTTCACCAAAGTGGCCGGCTTCTCCTTCCTCGTTTTCAACCTCCTGTGCGCGCCCTGCTTCGCGGCGATCGGCGCCATCAAGCGCGAGATGAACAACGCCAAATGGACCTGGTTCGCGATCGGCTATCAGTGCGGCTTCGCATATGCTGTCGCCCTTATGATCAATCAGTTCGGAAACCTGTTCACCGGAAGAATGAACAATGCGCTCAATATCATAAGCCTGATATTCGCGGTCGCCCTTTTCGGACTCATGATCTACATGCTGTTCTTCCGCAAGTATAAAGAGGCTACGAAGCTCGAAGGAGACGTAAAAATCAGGAAATGATCCGTTACGGACCGTTCGCCTGTACGCGCTGAAGGAGGTGCCGCAATGATCGACTGGATCGTTTCAAATACAGGTACGCTGATCGTGCTGACGATACTCGTGCTTATCGTGTCCGCCGCCGTTTTCGTGATGGTCAGGGACAAAAAGAAAGGCAGGCATCTGTGCGGAGGCAGCTGCAAGGGCTGCAGCGGAAACTGCGCGGCGTGCTCATCCTGTCACGGCGCGGCCAACGGCGGAGATAAATAAAAGACAAGCGTTGCCCGGAAGCGGGAACGGCTGAGAATAATTCGGGATATGGCGGCGGATTCCGCGCGCCATATCCCTTTTTGTGAACCGCAAAGTATTTATGAAACGGAAGAATTATGAACCGGAGGATTTATGAACAGGAGGATTTATGAACAGGAGGATTTATCTCAGCTCGTAAGTGATCCTCAGATCCGCTTTTCCCGCGTTTACCCTTGCGAAAGCTCCTGAAATAAACGGCATCGACGGCGGCAGGTGGCCGAGATCGGCGTCGAGAACGACAGGGACGCCGAATTCCGACAGGACGCTCAGAACAGAGTCGTTCGGGCCGAACGGACCGAACCTGTCGTCTATACGCATCGGCCTTCCGATTATGAATCCGGAAACGGCGGAAAACCATCCGTTCTGCTTCAGCTGCCACAACGCGCGTCTGATACCCATCGTGCCGAGGTCGCACGATTCGATGAACCAGATTATGCCGTCGGAAGCGTATCTGCGCGCGAATTCAGCCGCGCGGTCCCAGGGCGTTCCGGCAAGATTCACGAGGCAGTCGAGGCAGCCGCCGATCATCCGGCCGGAAAAAGAAACGTCGCCGCCGTCCGGAACGGACTGCCCGGGAGAAACGGTCGTTATCCCGCATGGCTCAGTCAGATTGTACGGGACGTAAGGATCTTCTTCCGTTTTGAGACTTTCGCGCTCCCACAGCGGATAGCCGGAGAACGAAAGCTTTTCTCCTTTCAGAAAAGCCATGGCGTCTTCGAGAGACGCGTGAAGCTCGCGGGCTCCGAAAGCCGGAGCGTTCGGACCGTAAATGGCCGCCGTATCGCATAAGCAGGGGAGGGTAAACGTGAGATTGGTGTTGTCCGAATAACCCATGAACCATTTCGGCGAGCCGGCGCCTATCCGTTCGAAATCGACGTAAGGAAGATCTTCGCACATCGTCTCCCCGCCGCCGCAGGAAATAATGACGTCGGCTTCACTGCCGGTGAAAAACGAATTGATCTCGCTCCCGCACGCCGCGGGGGAGGTGCTCTTTCCGGCGCCGTCGTCCCTGAAGCAGTTCGGACCGGTTAACGCTTTGAAACCGTCCGCCCTGAAACGTGCGAGCGCGGCTTCGAAACAGCTTTTATACGGCTCTGTCGTGCAGCCGAACGACGGGGCGATGAATCCGATGCTTCCGCCCGGACGGAGAAAATCCGGATATCTCATGCTTTGAATCTATCTTTCCTTACGAATACGAGACCGGGAGAGGGCGCGTCGAGAATCATCATATGCGACGTGAGGACTTCTCCGCTTATCTTTATCTGGGTTATCGGACCGAAGTCGCGCCTTGAAAGATCCTCCGGCGTGATGAACATATCGTCGGGGGAGGTGACGAGAGAGCAGACGTGGACGTTTTCGTCGATGATGGCGCAGGATGAAAGGAGATATTTCATTCTGTTGCCGCTGAAGATCAGACTGTTGCCGCTGTCGGCGCCGTTTCTGACTTGTATCCATTTGCCTTCAAGCTTTTTCAGCATTTTTTCGTCATGTATAAGTATGTGGTCGAACGGACCGCGATCGACTTTCCGGAGCGTGTACAGCTTTTCTCCCATGATCGTATAATAATAGAGAAGCTCGAGCCGTCCGTCTTTGTACGTAAGCGATCGTATCATCGTCATCATTTCTCCGTAAGCGTCGCGCGAGAGCACGTTGTCGGAAAGAAAGATCTCCGTTTCAAGCCCGCTTTCAAGCCTTTGCGCGTCATATTGTATATTCGCTTCGAGAGCAGGTTTCCGGCGATAGTCGAGCACCGTCATGCGGTCGTCACGTATTTCAACGTAATAATGATAACCTTCTTCCCAAAATCCGTTCAGCTTATCCGAATAATTCATAGTTCATTCTCCTTCCGAGTAACATGTTGAGAGCCAGACACGCTGCAATTTTCAGCGCGTCGCCGGGCAGAAAAGGCAATACGCATACGCTCAGGGCCGCCTTCGCTCCCGAGCCGGTGACGACGCAGAACCAGACCGTTCCGAGCGTGTACAGCACGGCCGTTCCGGCGACGCATGCTGCAACGAACAATACCGCGCCGGCGGCGCGCCCCACTCCGGGCGAACGCGGCTTTCCCGACTTCCGGATGCGCGCGGCGGCAACGGCATAGATCCCGCATATCGCGCACAGCGGAAGGTAGCCTGCCAGATAACCGCCCGTGGGTCCTGCGAGGACGCCGATTCCTCCGCGGAAGCCTGCGAACACTGGCAGTCCCGCCATGCCCAGCAGCAGATATACCGCCGTGGCCGCCGTGCCGTGCAGCGGGCCGAGCACGGTCCCCGCGAACATGACGGACAGGGTCGCCAGCGAGACCGGAACGGGTCCGACCGGAACGGACAGCGGCGCCGTGACGCAGATCAGCGCAGCGAAAGCCGAAGTAAGCGTAAGCCTGAATAATTTGCCGCGCGCAGTGCCGGCGTAAGTTTCACTCATATTATCCACTCCCGCGCCGGTCAGAAATTGGCTCCGTTCCAGCCCCAGTCTTTCGTGTGCCTGTATTCCACGTAAACGTTGGCCGGCGGGATGTCCAGCTTCTGCTCGAGGAGTCTGCATACCTCTTCCGTAAAAGCCGCGGAATTTGAAGGATTGCGTTCGGCGAGCACGTCTACCGCGATAAACGCCCCGTCGCCGAGCCGGCGGCCTCCGAAATAAAGCGTATAGCCGTCCTGTATTCCTATCATCGTATAGGATTCCGGTTTGCCGATAACGGCCATCGCCGCTCCGAGACCCGTTTTCAGCTCGTCCATCATGGCACCGTCAAGTTTTTTCGTTATTTTCACGTCGATAAATGGCATAATCAATTTCCGCCTTTCATATTCCGGTTTGCAGCGGGATCTCCGGAGCTTCCCGCGAGACAATAGCATAATCTTTCTTTTGTTCCGCCTATCATCGTTTTTCCGCACGGCACGAATCCGAGGCGCGAGAGGAGGGAACGCATGGGTTTGTTGTTTTCATGCGTGTCTATCCGGAGATCGCCTCCCGATCTTTCCGCGGCCCACGTTATGCACGCCGTTCCGATGCCTTTTTCGGAGCGGTCGGAGGCTATCCGGTGAATCACTCCGTATGGCCCCTGCAAAGGCCAGGCCCCTTCGGTGAGCGCCGCGTAATCGGGCTCCGGCGAGTCGCCGAAATCGAAATAAAAAGTGCCGACAACGCGTCCTGACGACGGATCTTCGCCGGAAACGCATACGTAGCTTTTACCGGACGTTACGTCGTCTCTTACGAGGCTCTCCGGAGGCCAGCGGTCGGGGCCCCACTGTCCGGGGTTACCGGTTTCGGCCATGAATAACCTCGCGCCGGCGTAAATATCCATCTGGCGCGGAAGATCCGAAAGAGTTGCCTGCCTGATAAATAACACGGACGTCCTCCCTGCGGTCAGGCGGTCAATACGAAAAAGGCACCACGCCCTCGACCGCTTTTTCGCACGTGATGACGGCGTCGCCGTTGTCGACGTCAACGAGTAAATATTTGTCGTTGCCCATTCCGAGCTCCTTCATATAGCTCAGCTGCCTGAGCCCGTGGCGCGTTTCGATGCGCTCCTTGAGGGCGCTCCTGTCGTTTTCGCTCATCGCGTAAATGAGATCCACCGACGCCTGATCCGCCGCGAGTATATCCGTGGACGCGACTATGCCGACGTTCGGCGTGACGACCGGCATCGCGGCGCAGCCTTCACAGTCGCACGAGACCGACATGTTGCGCATCACGTTGATGAAAACGGCGCGTTTACCGAAATGATCGACGGTCGCCTTCGTGGATTCGGTCATCCGCTCCATGAATTCCTCTTTCGCGATGTCCCACATATTGTCCTGCCCGGGCGTCGTATGAATCATCGCTTTTCCGATACGGCCGTCGGCGCAGCCGATCCCGATGTTCTTGTTCGATCCTCCGAATCCGCCCTGCGTATGGCCCTTGAAATGCGTGAGGGCGACGAGCGAATCGTATTTCGTGAGATGACTTCCGACGCTCATGTGGTCAAACCATTTTCCGCCGCGTACCGGCAGGTCGGCGACGCCCTCCTCGTCCAAAATGTCGACGGGAGCGAACGTCCAGCCATTGACAACGAGGGTCTCGCGGTGGAGCTCGGTCGTATAGCGGTCGCCTTCGTAATATGAATTGGTCTCGACTATCGCCGCCCCGGGAAGCCGTGTTTCGATCAGATGTCTGACCCACGGACGAGGTATTATGTTCGGACCGTTCTTTTCTCCCGTGTGCAATTTTACGGCTACACGGCCGCAGACGTTGCCGGATATTCTTCCGTAGATGCGCGACAGCCCCTGAGCGGAAAGATCGCGCGTAAAATATACGATCGATTCGTTTCCCGTACGGCTTCCGTATGGGACGTAGACGTTTCCGCCCGTGCCCGGCTGCTGATTTTTCGCTGACATATTATCTACCTCGCTTTTGTCGTATGCGCGCGGCCGCCGGTCCCGCCGCCAGCCGTAACGCTTCGCCGCGTGTGTGTTTCCCGTCCTGCTTATATTTTTTCGAGAAGCATCCAGCCGTCACCGAAGGGGAGAAGGCCGTTTTCGTCGAAGGCGAGCTCGTCCCACGGGGATTTCACTTCTCCGAATATCTCGCGGTGAGCTTCCGTATTGTAGTAATACTTTCCGTTTACCGCCTTCCATTCCTTCGTTTCAGTCAGGAACATACCGTCAGAAACCTCCTCGATCTCTCCGCTTTCGAGAGCGGCGCGAACGTCGTCTTCGGAGACGGACGCCGGAAGCGGCATCCACGTTTTGACTTTGTAATCGTCGGTGAATTCGGTGACCGTGTCGTAAACGGAGCCGAGCCTTTCGCCGGCCTCTCCGGCTTCGATCTGCCCGCCGGCGATCATCTTTTCCAGCGCGGCGGCCGCCTCGTCCCTGCTCAGCATCTCGAAATTTTCACCGTCGTAAAAATTGGCGCGGGCAACGGCATACCTGCCGACGATGTCTTTCATCGCAAGATCGGTTTCAGACGGAGTGAGATCGCCGACGTCGGGTTCTTCGGTGACGACGCCCTCCTCGGTTTTCATGAAGGCAATTGCGAGAAAGGCGAGACCGAGTACGAGACGCCCGTCCTGAACCGAGAGCGATCTGACGCCTTCCTTGAATGGCCCCTCGGGAATCTCGTCGAACGCGTCGAGATCGAGTTTGTAATCGCTCCAGCCGGTCTGCTCCCATTTTCCGCCGTATTCCTTGCCGTCGGGCGATCCGAACGCCTTTACCGCGTGATCCTCCGTGAAAACAAAACAAAGAGCGGTGAGGTCGCTTCCGTCGTCGGTTTTGAAATCGGCCGCAGGGATGTGGGCAAGATCGTTTGAAAACATGCTTACCACGTAATCCGGTCTCCAGGTGCCCACGATAAATCTGAGCCCGTTTTTAAGATCGCTTTCGTCAAGAGTCATAACAAGAAACCGCCTTTCATTATTTGATCGCTTACATTATACAATCCGGCGCGTAAATATTCAACTTGCATTCCGGAAACGGGAGGAGTATAATAGCGGGCGTGTGTTGTCGGCATGATACCTGACCGCCGGCGAATTTGACAGATTGGAAGTAGTTTTATGAGGCTGTACGCGGCCGGAAAGGCTGAAAAAAATAAGATCGTTGACCGTCTCTGGATGGACGTTGCCAGAGGACGTGTCAGCCGCCGTACAGCAAGGCGTGTCTTCATAAGAAGAAAGGCCTTTTCCGGCGGAAGGGACGGATCCTTGATCGCGGGTCTGTTCGGAAAGCCTTTCGCCGAATCCGTTGTCGCCGCCGCCGCCGTCGGGCTGTGCATGATCGTTGCCCTCGGATTCTGCAATATGCGGCGTTCGAACGACGCGCTTGTCCTCCGGAACGAGGCGCTTGCCAGCGAGAAAGAACATCTGATAAACGAGAAGAATTCTCTGAGCGACGATATAGACGAGCTTTCCAGAACGATAGATGCCTACGAAAAGCTCAGCGAGGAGCAGAAGGAACAGCTCAGGGAAAAGGAAGCCGCCATCATTGAGAGCAGGGAATATATCGAAGAACTGAAGGAAAAGCACAAGGATGACATAGAAGCCGCCACTGCCGGGGAACGCGCGAAGCTGCAGGAGCTCGCAGACATGCTGAGCGAGCTCGATATATTCGGCGGGGTTCAGTCGAGATCGGGAAATCTTTATTCCGCCACACGTGAGATCACGGCGGCCGCGGAAACCGTCCGCGAGATTTTCGGAGATACCGGCGAGACGGACAGGATCATAGCCAATTTTGAGAACGAATCGGCGGAGATAAAATACTACCGGGATCATTATCCGGATTTCATGCCGGTGAACGGTCTATGCATGACTTCGTCGTACGGCTGGAGACGCGATCCGTTTACCGGAGAGCAGAAGTTCCATTCCGGCATCGATATCGCCTGCAGCACCGGTTCTTCCGTGTGGGCGTCGGCTTCCGGGACCGTCGTGGAGGCCGGGGAGAACGGCTCGTACGGTCTGTGCATACTGATCGATCACGGTAACGGGTTCAAGACGCGCTACGCGCATCTTTCAAGGATCCTCGTGAACGTGGGCGACACCGTTCAGAAATCGGACAGGATCGCGTACTCCGGCATGACCGGAAGGGCGACCGGACCGCATCTTCATTTTGAAGTTATTTTATGGGGAGAGACACAGCATCCGCTGAATTATATCGGTGATTAAGTGACCCGTTCTGAAGAAAACAGCAGAAATCTGAAAATGTCAGCTGATATCGCCCGTGAAGTGGAGCGCCTCGGAGGCCGCGCATATTTCGTGGGCGGTTTTGTTCGCGACGAGCTGATGGGCGTCAACGCCGGCCGCGTCAAGGATATTGATATCGAGGTTCACGGCCTGATGCCGGAAACGCTTGAAAAGGCTCTCGGCGGGCTCGGAGAGGTGACGTCGATGGGCGCCAGCTTCGGCATATTCAGCCTTCGCCATTATCATATCGACGTCGCGATGCCGAGAAAGGAACATGCGACCGGCAGGGGACACCGTGATTTCAAGGTGTTCGTGGACCCGTTTATCGGGCCCGAAAACGCGGCGAGACGGCGGGATTTCACTATCAATGCGATGATGCAGGATATAATCACCGGGCGTATTCTCGATTTTTTCGGCGGGCGGGAGGATCTGGCCGGCAAATGTCTCCGGCACGTCAACGACGACAGCTTCGCCGAGGATCCTTTGAGGGTTTTCAGGGGAGCGCAGTTCGCCGCCCGATTCGGCTTCAGTCTCGCGCCGCGGACCGTGCGGATATGCGCCGGCATGGACGTGTCTCAGCTTTCGCCGGAGCGCGTTTTTACGGAAACGGAGAAGGCGTTTGCATCCGGTGATCCGGCCGCTTATTTTCGCGTGCTGAGACAGACGGAGCAGCTTTCGTTCTGGTTTCCGGAGATTCTCGGAAGCGTGCGCCGCGACGGGGGAGCCGAACGCTTTTCTGATTTCCTTCGCGCCGCGTCGGCGAGCGCCGCCGAGGCGTCCGACCGGGTGGCTTTCATCTGCGCGGCGGTGACGTTTTTTTTGAATGACAATCCGGACGGCGGCTGCCGGGATACGGCCTGGTTAAGGCGGATAACGAACAACTCTCGGCTTTTGAAATACGCGGCCGGTATTTCCGGAACGGCCGCTGCTTTTGCCGTGGAGGATTCGGTTGACCGGAAGGTGCTGCTGCTCGACGGAGCGGTGTGCCCGGATGACGCGGCGCTGCTGGCGAAAATTGCGGGCGCCACGGACGTTGATGCCGCGCTCTCTATCTATAAACGCTTTGACGCCGCGCCCGGAGTGACCGGGAAGGATCTGATAGATGCCGGAGTCGCTCCGGGACCGGATTTTTCGGAGGCTTTGGCTCTGGCGAGGCGTATGCAGCTTTCGGGCCGCGGAAGGGACGAGGCTCTCGCCGCCGCGATCGATTTTCTGCGAAAGGGGGATGAACGGATATGATGGAGATAACGCTTCTCGGCTGTGCCGGTGCGGTCCCGCTCCCGGACAGGGCGCTTACGTCGTGCGTTCTGACCGTCGGCGGAAGGTCGATACTTTTCGATTGCGGTGAAGGTACGCAGACCTCCGCGAGAAGAGCCGGGATCAATCTCATGCGCGTTGACGTGATAGCGCTGACGCATTATCACGGCGATCACATTTTCGGCATTCCCGGGCTTCTGCAGAGTATGGATCTCGCGGGCAGAACCGATCCGCTTTATATTGTCGGTCCTGTCAGGGAGGGCCTTTCGATAGAGTACGAGCTGTCGGCGGTGCTTGCGCTTTCGGGCCGCCCGGGGTATGAGCTGAGGCTGCTGGCAATGCCCGCGGAGGGGCTTGATATGCGGAAGCTTTCGGGCGACTGGCCTCATTTTTCGAAGTTTCGCGCTTTTCCGACCGTGCACAGGGTGTGCAGCCAGGGTTATGTTTTTGAACTCGGGCGCCGGGGACGGTTTTTGCCTGAAAAGGCGAAGGAAACCGGCGTGCCGGTGAAGCTTTGGAACGTTCTTCAGAACGGGGAGGACATTCTGTTCGACGGGCGGACGGTGAGAAGCGCCGACGTGACGGGACCGGAGCGCAAGGGCCTGAAATTTGTTTTTTCCGGCGATACCGGTTATTGCAGGCAGCTGGCCGACAATGCGTCCGGCGCCGATCTGTTCGTGTGCGAGTCTACTTACGGCGACGACGATCAATCTGAGCTGGCCGCCGGGTACGGTCATATGACGTTTTCACAAGCGGGCAGGGCCGCTTCGGAAGCCGGGGCGGCGCGCCTCTGGCTGACTCATTTTTCCCAGCGCATCAGGAATCCGGAGGAATTCATGCATTTTGCGAGAGAGCAATTTCCGGATGCCGAGGCCGGATATGACGGGAAAAGAATTTCACTCCAATTTGAATGATGTGTCGCTCCGCGCGCCTGCGCCATCGCGATCAGATGCCTTGACCCGCTCCGGGTCATTTTTTATGTTTCATTGCGTTCAATTCAATGGAGATTTTATGTAAACAACGGGTCTTATCCCGGAGTCGATCCGGGGTCTTAAACTGGGGTCTTAAACTGGGGTCTTAAACTGGGGTCTGTCCCCGGTTGCAGGCGGGTATGAACAGGAGAAGCCTGGCTGGTTGCAGGCGAAGTCGAAAAATGTCGAAAACGCGGGTCTGTCCCCGGTTGCTGCTTCAGGTAAAACCGGAAAATAATGGAAAATAAAATCGATAAAGCCTTGTGCCGGCTTGCCTTGTTCTTCTCGCGGCGTTCGTGACCGTCGGACGGAAACCGGGGTCTGTCCCCGGTTGCAGGCGGGTGTGAACCGGAGAAGCCTGGCCGGTTGCAGTCGAAGTCGAAAAATGTCGAAAACGCGGGTCTGTCCCCCGTTTCTTGCTGTCTCCCGTTTCTTGTCCCCCGTCTCTGTCGTCTGTGCCGGCACAGTTGCCTTCGAGATTGAAATGTTGTAAAATTGACCCGAAAACCGGCCGGCATATACCGCAACCGCGGAGCACGAAGCAGCAGAGGCCGAACGACTGCAGATATGCAGATATTATCATTGTTCCCGCGCGGACGATTACGATTATTGACGATTTTTCTGATTAACACAAAGACAGGTGATAATCAATGCCGTTACTGATTATAAAAAGCGACATAACCAAAGTAAGATGCGACGCCATCGTGAACGCCGCAAACAAAACGCTCCTCGGCGGCGCCGGAGTTGACGGCGCGATACACAAAGCTGCCGGGCGGGGACTTCTCGCCGAATGCAGGACCCTCGGCGGCTGCCGCACGGGGGAAGCAAAAATCACAAAAGGATATGATCTGCCTGCGAAATATGTTATTCACACGGTCGGCCCGGTATGGACCGACGGCAGGCACGGAGAGGAGGAGCTGCTGCGCTCCTGTTACAGGAACTGTCTTGCTGTTGCAAAAGAACACGACGCCGAAAGCATCGCGTTTCCGCTGATCTCATCCGGAGTTTACGGATATCCCAGGGAGCAGGCGCTGAAGATCGCCGTAGACGAAATCGCCGCGTTTCTGCGCAATGAAGAGATGCTGGTCTATCTTGTTATTTACGGCGGTTCCTCATTCCGGATCGACCCGGAACTGTATAAGGATATCGCGTCATTTATCGACGATAATTATACCGGCCCCGAAGACAGGCATCCGTTCCGGGAAAACGCGGGCCGTCCAAGAGCGAACGCCAAAGCGTGCCGCTTCCCGGAAGCGCACGGTGCTGCGGTCGCAGACGAGATTCCACACGCGGACAATCACGCCCGGCCTGAATTGTGCGTCAATGAAGCGATACACACTCAGACAGCCGCCGTGTTTGCCGGCAGGCAATCGCTTGACGACGCTCTGAAACAGATCGACGAGAGCTTTTCGGAAATGCTCCTGCGCAAGATCGACGAAAAAGGCATTACCGACGCCGAATGCTATAAAAAAGCGAACGTTGACCGCAAACTTTTCTCAAAAATCAGGAGCGACAGACTTTACAGGCCGAGCAAGGCGACCGCGATTGCCTTTGCGATCGCTCTCGAGCTGCCGCTGGACGAGACGAGAGATATGCTCATGAAAGCCGGCTTTGCGCTATCGCGCAGCAACAAATTCGACATTATAATCGAATATTTCATTACCAACGGCAATTACGACGTTTTCGAGATCAATGAGGCGCTGTTCGCTTTCGATCAGGTTTTGCTGGGAGTATAGGCGACGCGGCCGGGCAGGGAGGCTCGCTTATCTGCCGCTTTTTCCGGTCGTCATTCCGGGCGTTCAAAAGTCGCCCGTCAGGCGACATATTCCGTAAACCGTTCCGCTATAATGTGACCGCAGGGCGTTAAAACCCGGCGATCACATTTTTTCGGAGGTACGGACAATGAAGAAAAACACAAACGGCACGAACGGAACCGGCGGAGCGGCCGGCAAAGAAAACGCGAACAACAAGAACAA
>CADBOE010000086.1 GCA_902796205.1 uncultured Ruminococcus sp.
AGTCGATTGATTTATTTATATATCACTCGCTATAATGAGGCCCGGAGGTGGATGATTTTGCATTCATTTGTATTCATGACAGATCTTGCATGCGACATTGATCCGAAGCTCTTGAGCAAGTGGGGAGTCGAATATATCCCTTTGAGCTTTTATTTTGACGACGAGCCCGAGAAAGAATATTTCAGCGACTCATATCCGATGAAAGAATTCTATTCGGAAGTCAGGGGCGGGAGGGTTGCGAAAACTTCCGCTGTTTCGAGGGAGCGTTTTTCAAACGCTTTCAGAAAATACCTCGATGACGGAAAAGATATTTTTTATCTCGCTTTCTCGTCGGGGCTCAGCAGCACGTATAACAACTCCGTGACAGCCGCCGGGGAGGTCCTCAGGGACTATCCGGACAGACGGATCCTGGTATCCGATACCCGATCCGCTTCGTCCGGCATGGGGCTGCTCGTATATCTGGTCAATCAGAAGATCAAAAACGGAGCCGGCATCGACGAGGCGTTCGAATATGCCGAAGAACTCAGATTCCGGCTTTGCCACTGGTTCACCGTGGACGATCTCAAATATTTAAGGCGCGGCGGGAGAGTCAGCGCCGCAGCCGCGTTTTTCGGCGGCGTCCTGAGCATCAAGCCCGTTCTTCATATGGACGACCCGGGACATCTCATACCGATGATGAAAGTTCCCGGCAGACGCAATTCTCTCAATAAAATGGCCGATAAATTCGGTGAGCTGTGCGTCGATAAAACCGGCGGAACGGTTTTCATTTCTCACGGGGATTGTGAAAACGACGCGCTGCAGCTCGCTTCCATTCTTAAGGAAAGGTACGGAACGGAAGTTGATCTTATCAGTATGATCGGACCGGTTATCGGAGCTCATTCCGGACCCGGCACGCTTGCGCTATTTTTCGAAGGCAGCGAACGCTGATCCCGCCGTTTGACTCGGCTGCGGACGGCATTATGAATTTTGGTGAGTTGAAGCAATGAACTACAGAGAATCGAAAGTATTGAACGGCGAAATATATTCGTTTATGCTGAAATGCGCCGCGGCTGAGCTGAGGCTTCATATCAAGGACGTAAACGATCTGAACGTTTTCCCGGTGCCGGACGGAGATACGGGAGACAATATGTGGCGCACGATAGCGGGCGGCGTCAGGGCACTCGACGCTTGCAGGACGGAGGACCTTCAGGATTCCGTTCTAACCTCGAGCAAGGGGATGCTCATGGGCGCCAGAGGCAATTCGGGCGTAATATTGTCCCAGTTCTTCAACGGAATTACGGAAGTGTTAAAGAGCGACGGAATAGCGGATGACGGCAAGCTGATAACGGCTCTCAAATGCGGCGTCAAACACGCTTACGCGGCCGTGCTCGATCCCGTGGAGGGAACCATTCTTACCGTGGCCAGGGAATCCGTCGATTACGCCGCCGCCAACATCGGCCCCGGAGCCGCTCTTTACGATCTGTTCTTTCAGCTGATGTCGGGAATGCGTCTTACGCTCGAAAAAACACCCGATATGCTTCCGGCGCTTAAACAGGCGGGAGTTATCGACAGCGGAGGAGCCGGACTTTATTATATCGCTTCCGGTTTCGTAAGGGCGCTGAGTGAAGACGTTGAAAAAACGGAAGAATATTATAACTTTAAAGCAAATCTGGTTGACACAGTCGCCGACCAGTCCGGGCGCGAGGAATCTGTCAACGTAAATCTCTTTACAGCGGATGACGTGATGAAATACGGCTATTGCACCGAGCTTCTCGTCAGACTTCAGAATTCGAAAACGGATATCGGAGCTTTCGACGATGAAGCAGTTAAACGTTTCCTTTCCGAAATCGGCGATTCCGTCGTTTACGTAAGGGACGGTTCTCTTGTCAAGCTGCACGTTCATACCTTCCGGCCGGAAGCAGTCATGGACCGTATGCACCGTTACGGTGAATTCCTGAAGCTCAAGGTCGAGAATATGACTCTGGAGCATACGGATAACGATTCACCGGCGGCCGCCGCGAGCGGGAGCCGGCCGCACAACGCGAAAAACCATGACCGGGCAGACGGCTCTTTCTCCGGAAAAAATGCTCTTTCCGCTGTGACTAACGGAAACGGGATCAGGAAATTTTTCGCGACAGTTGCAGTGTGTATGGGTCGCGGGCTTTCCGAGACGTTCTCCGCCATGGGCGTCGACAGGATAATCAAGGGGGGCCAGTCGGTTAATCCGTCCTCAAAGGATTTCATCGACGCTTTCAGCGGTATCAACGCCGAACATATTATCGTTTTTCCGAACAACAAAAATATCGTTCTTTCGGCGAAGCAGGCCGCCGGACTTTACAGCGGTTCCGAAATACACGTTATCGAAACGGCCGAT
>CADBOE010000087.1 GCA_902796205.1 uncultured Ruminococcus sp.
GCAAATAAAGCTTTCGAAAAGCAAACCGAAACGGCGCCTGTCGCCGCGCTTGCGCACGACTACGGCGCGCCGGCCTACGTCTGGTCGACTGATAAATCCGCCTGCACCGCGACAATGGTCTGTCTGCGCGGCTGCGGACACGAAGAGACCGAGACTGTCAAATCGGTGAAAACGCTTGACCGAAAACCCGATTGCGAAACCAGGGGCGAATATTTATACACCGCCGAATTCGCAAATCCCGCCTTTGAAAAACAGACGAACTCCGATGAAATATCCGCCGAAGGCCACACTCCGGGCAAAGCCGTTGCTGAAAACCGCGTCGAGCCCGGCTGCGGGCACGCCGGCAGCTATGACGAGGCCGTTTATTGCACGGTATGCGGAAAAGAGTTGTCCCGCACGGGAAAAACGATCGAAGCAACAGGACACGAATGGGGCGAATGGACGCTCACAAAGGCTCCTACCGACCGTGAGGAAGGAGAGGAAACGCGTTTCTGCCTGCACGACGGCTCGCACAAGCAAACGCGGAAGGTGGATAAAGTGAAATATGCCGTGTCGATTGACGACGAAGATAACGGGCGCGGCACCGTTACGATAGAGCCCGCCGACCCCGTAAGCGGCGACACGGTCGTTCTGAAGCCGCAGCCGGACGGCGACAGCCGCGTGATATCCGTTAAGATCATTACAGGCGACGGCGAAGAGATACCGCACACCGAAAACGGCGACGGGACGTATTCGTTCGTGATGCCCGGGAACGACGTTGAGATCAAAGTCGAATTCGCTCCCAAACCCGTTGCGGAGATCAGGGAATCCGAAGGCGGAGAGGTGAAGATACTTCCCGAAAAGCCCGACGCCGGCGAAACGGTCGTGATATCCGTCACGCCTGAAAAAGACAACGAGGTCGAAAAAGTAAACGTCATTGATAAAAACGGCAGCGTTATACCCGTCGGGGATAACGGCGACGGAACTTATTCGTTCACAATGCCGGACGTCGACGTCACGATAGAAGTCGTTTATAAGGCAAAAGCCTCGCCGCAGCCGCAGGAAACAGAGATAACGCCAGGCCGGCAGGAGCCGGAGGAGCCCGGAAAAACGGACACGAAGATCCCCGTATTCATCGGTCTGGGCATTATATCAGCGGCGGCACTTGCGGTTCTTCTGCTTCTGTTAAAGAGAAGGAAAAACAGAGACGAAGAAAAGTGAAAACAGGGGCGGGACGGTAATCAGTCCCGACCGTGGCCGGCGATCAACAGCAAATTTGCTGAAGATCGCCGGTCTTTTTTATTTCAATTCATCCGGATATATGAAATCACGTGAAATCGTGTGAAACACGTGAAATCTTATGAAATTGTAAACCCGGAATAATCAAAGCCGGAAGATTTTTCGTCAAAAACAGTTGACGGGCGCAAGCAAAAGTGTCATTATCTGCACTGTGCGGCGCACAAACGCACGATAATACAGGCTTTTCAGCCGTATTATAAAACTGCGGAGTTCGGGCTCTAAATCCTCCGCATAAAAAAACAAAACCAAGGAGAAAAAGAAAAATGAAATCGATCAGTCGCAGCTTAAGGCTCACACGTGAGCTGTTCAGGTCCATTCCGTCGCCGATACCCGCGCTTTTTGTGATATCGGTCGTCACCATGAACATTCTTGCCAACAAAACGCTCGTCCAGACGGAATATTTCGCCGCTGACGCCGGGATCCTCGTATCGTGGCTGTCGTTTCTGTGCATGGACGTCGTTACGAAGCATTTCGGCCCGGGCGCGGCCACGAAATTGTCGGTTTTCGCGCTGGCCTCGAATCTGCTTGTCAGCCTCATCTTTTTCGTTGCCGCCGTCATCCCGACTCCCGGGGTCGACGCCGACTACACGGCCCTTAACACGGTCCTCGGCGGCACGTGGTTCATTTTGCTCAGCAGCTCGATCGCGTTCATCGCGTCGGCGCTGATCAACAATTTCCTCAATTTTGCGGTAGGCAGATTGTTCAGGGCAAACCCCGACAGCCGCCCCGCGTTTTTCGTGAGAAGCTACGTTTCCACGTTCATCGGCCAGTTCGCGGACAATTTCATTTTCGCAATTCTTACCTTCACGGTCTTCGCCCCGATCTTCTGGGACGGCTTCCGCTGGACGTTCATACAGTGCGTCACCTGCTCGCTGCTCGGCGCGTTTCTCGAGCTTGTGATGGAGATCGTGTTTTCGCCGCTTGGCTATTTCATATGCAGAAGATGGAAACGGGACGGCGTCGGCGACAGTTATTTCGCGCTTCGCCGTGAGCTCACGGGAAAGGATGCTCTCAGATGAAAAAAGACGTTAACGCCCGCGCGGAGGCGGAGGACAACCGCGATCTCATACTGATAACGGGTTCATCACGCGGTATCGGCCGCTCGGCCGCGGTGCGGTTTCTTGAAGGCGGCTGGTCCGTGGCCGGCATCGACGTGCTGCCGGGCTCGATCAGCCATCCGCGCTATACGCATTATATTGCCGACGTCGCCGACCCCGGAACGCTTCCGGAGCTGGAAATTCTTCCGTCGGTGATCTTTTCCAACGCCGGAGTGCAGAATTCGCCCGACGACATCGCGGTGAACCTTCGCGGCGCGATGAACGTTACGGAGAAATATGCTTTCCACGACGGGATAAAGTCCGTGCTGTTCAACGCCTCCGCCTCCGCCCGCACCGGTTCGGAATTTCCGGAATACGCGGCGTCAAAGGCGGGGCTCGTCGGCTACATGAAAAACGTGGCGATCCGGCTCGCTCCTTACGGCGCGACGTCGAATTCCATCTCTCCCGGAGGCGTGACGACGGAGTCGAATGCCCCCGTGACGGGCGATCCCGTGCTGTGGGAGCGGATAATGGCCGTTACGCCGCTACGGAAGTGGGCTTCTCCGGAGGAAATCGCGGAATGGGTATGGTTTCTGACGGTCGTAAACCGCTCCGCGTCCGGGACAGACGTACTCGTTGACAACGGCGAGTCGGCGCTGAACCAGCATTTCGTGTGGCCGGAGGACGTCTGATCTTCTTTCGC
>CADBOE010000088.1 GCA_902796205.1 uncultured Ruminococcus sp.
AAAACGCGAATGCCGATAATACGGAAAAGCCTGCCCCTGAACGACGGCGGTCAACTATCGTCCGGTGCCGCGCCGCCGGTATTGCGGACCGCGGGTCCAGAGGGTTCGGCGCAATTGCGTCGGATGCGGCGGGCCTCAGTAAAACGGTTTTTCCCGGAGCTATCTCGTTACGGAAAGGCAGGTAACCGATCGTGAAAGATTTCAAATTGCTTTATTTTTATTATTCGCCGGGGTACGGCGACATGACCGGCGCGTTTCACTCTGTGGTTTTCAGAAAAGACAGGGAAACGGGCGGAACGGTCGTCGAGACTTCCGACAGGGAGTGGCACAGCGATCCGTTAACCGTTTGCGGTTATGAAGTGAATGCGGAAGCTCTCGCGGAGCTCGAAGCGTTTATTTCCAAAAAGAAGATAATGCGGCTTGAAAAACGGCCGAAGAGTAATTTGTTCGCAACGGATTACAGCCCGTGGAGGATCAACTTTGATTATTCTTTCACGCGGTTCGGAAAGGTCGTCAAAAAGGACGCGAGCCTGGCTCAATACAGATTCTACACGCGATCCGACCGCGCGAACATCGATGAGCTGATCGGGAAATTCAAATTGCTGCGCGGCGAAAAGCTGTACGAGCGGATTAAAGAAAGATAAAGCCGGGCGCGGCCGCAGACCTGTACGAACGCTGACGCCGGCACGTGCCGCACCGCGGCATTGACCGCGGAGCGGCACGAAATGCATCCCGGTTAAAAAAAAATTTGCATACCGCGTCCGGTTATGCTAAAATAGCCGAGTGTGCTGATGCACGCTTAAATTGAATTGGGAGGTGAATCAAATTGCCGAACATTAAATCTGCAAAAAAGAGAGTTTTAGTTGCCGAAAGAAATCACGCCAGAAACGCGGCCGCGAAGTCTGCCGTCAGAACTTCCGTTAAAAAGGCGAGACTGGCCGTTGCAAATAAAGCTGAAGACGCCGATGCTGCCGTAAAGGCCGCTTCTGTTTCTGTAGATAAGGCTGTCACAAAAGGCCTTATGCACAAGAATACCGCTGCCCGCAGGAAGTCCAGACTGGCTAAGGCCCTGAACGCTTCCAAAGCCTGACGCGGTGAACGTTTGACGCGAAGTCCGCTTCCGTACCGTGTGTGCGGAAGCTTTTTGCGCGTCTGACGCCGCCGCGGACGCTGTTTCAAGATCGGAGGAATCCATGTTTACAGAAAGAAAAATACTAAGCGACGACGGCAGATATTTTGCCGACGTTTACGTACAGAACGAATCGCCGGAGATAGTGCTGTCCCATCTGAGACCGATGGTCGTCGTTCTCCCCGGAGGCGCCTACCTGATGACTTCCGACAGGGAAGCCGAGCCCATCGCGCTCGCGTATCTTGCCGCCGGCTTCAACGCCGCGGTGGTCCGTTATCCGGTCGGACAGGACGCCGCCTGGCCGGCTCCGCAGGTCGCCGTGTCGCGGACGCTGAAATATATCAGGGAAAACGCCGCCAGATTTCTTACCGATCCGGACAAGATCGCCCTCTGCGGCTTTTCCGCGGGCGGACATCTCACGGCTTCGATGGGAGTTCACTGGGACGATACGGATATCTGCGCGCAGAGCGGATGCCATTCCGGCGAAAACAGACCGAACGCGCTGATTCTCGGCTATCCGGTCATCAACGATACCGGCCTCTTCTTCGATCCGAACTCGATGGGCGTCCTTTTGAGAAATTACAAGGATCCGGACGAATTCAAAAAAATGTTTGACTACGTTTGCTGCGAAAAGCACGTGAGAAAGGGGATCACTCCGCCTTCGTTCATTTTCAGCACGTGGGAGGACGGAACCGTCCCTATATCGAATTCGATCGCGTTCGCGGCGGCTCTCGACAGGGAGAAGATCGACGCGGAGATCCATATTTTCCAGAGAGGCGCGCACGGCCTGGCGCTCGCCGATTTCAGAACGTATTTCGGACCTCCCAATCTGAACGCGGAAGCCGCCTCGTGGATGAAAATGAGCTGCGAATGGCTCTGGAACCTGTTCGGGAAACTCGCGTGACGCAAATCGCTCCGGAGAGCGCGTTCGGGGACAATATCCGAAACCGCGGGACAGCCTCTGCAAAATGACTTCGCGTAAAGAAGTGCTAAAAAGACGCACAAAACAGACGCGAAAAAATTCAAAAATGACTTTGTTTTGCCACGGATAATGTGGTATAATCAAGTGCAATCAAATATTTAGGAGGTTTATAGCTATGATTAATTTACCTGTTACAACTACTAAAAGAGCAAGACACGAAGCTACCGTGAAAGCGGCCGTTTCTCTCGCAGCCGGATTTGCCGCCGGTGCCGTTGTCGGCGCGGCTCTCGGACTGCTCTTCGCTCCCAAGCCCGGCGCAGAGACGAGAAAAGACATCGCCGACAAGACGAAAGAGATCGCCGGAACCGGGAAGACCAAGTGCACGGAGACTTTCGAGACCGTGAAATCGAAGATCTCGAAGCTTAAAAAAGACAAGGGCGCCGAGGCCGGAGAGGTTATCGAGGAAGTCGCCGAGGACGTTGCCGACGTCGTAGAGGCGTAAGCCGGAAAAGGTTGAGTGTGTTATGATTATTTTATCCGCAGCCGAAAACGGCGGGAATATCAGCCTTCCGTTTTCGTGGTCGCAGCTTCTTCTCGGTCTGCTGGCCATCGCCGGCATCGTGGCCGTCGTCGCGCTGGCAGTCCTGATCATAAGACTTTGCGGCACTCTCAAGAGTGTGAACAAGCTTCTGAAAGACAATAAGGAAGAGCTCGATACTACTCTCAAAAAGCTTCCGACTATAGCGACGAGCGCGGACGAGACGATCGCGAACGTCAATCAGATCACCGGTTCGGTGAACAACGTCGTCACGGACGTTACGGAGCTGGTCGATACGTTCACTACTCCCGACGGAGCCGGCGGAGTGGTCGCTTCCGTTGCCGGCGCAGTGGTCAGCGTCGTCCAGGTGCTCAAGGAACTGAAGGAAAAGTAATTCCGGTGCGCCGGCACTTTTCCGTTACGGCCGCGGCTGGGCTGAACCGTGCCGCGGCCGTTTTCCGTCCGGACGGGCGCGCGGGGGAAGCGGGAATGGCGTGATATGGCGCAGATGACGCAAGATGGTGCGGGATCGTTTTTTTTCGCTTGTAATCCGCTCCGGGATGTGATATCATTGTGAACGCTTCAGGGAGGGCCTTTTCCGCTGATGGGTACAGTTGAGCAGTTTGTAAAAAAGAAGAAAAACGGGCTGACGCCTATTCTCGTCGCGGTATATTTCATCGCCGCCGCGCTTCTCACTTTCGGACTGTACAAGCTGGCGGGGAGGATAGCTTTCGTACCTGCTCCGTTTCTGCTGATCGGGGCGGTCCTCGCGGCTCGTTACACGTTAATGATGTCGAGAGTGGAGTTCGAGTATTCCGTGAATTCGGGAGTGCTGAATATCGACGCGATATACGATCAGACCAGGCGCAAGCCGGTCATCAACGCAGCCGCGTCGGCGATCACTTCTTTCGGAAGACTCTGCGACGACGAGGCAAAGCAGGCGGCACGCGGGGCTCAGAAAACGGTATATTGCTCTTCGAGCGACGAGAACGAGCAGGCATATTATTTTGTCTGTCCCAACGAAAACAGGGGAGCGTTTATGTACGTGTTCGAGCCTGACGAAAAGGTCCTGCACGCCCTCGAGGTGTTTAATCCATTGATAAACCGCTACCTGCTGAAGCAGAAAAGCGGCTTGAAGTGAATAGTTTTATTTTTGTTCCGGTGGTCTAATGGATACGATAGCAGACTCCGACTCTGCTGATATGGGTTCGATTCCCGTCCGGAACGCTTTTTAAGGAAAATAGGCTACTTGGCGTAAATTTCAAGTAATCAGATTTAACTATAGAAACACACGGTGGACACCACAAAGCCGTGTGTTTTCTTTTGTTTTCTTAAGAAAAATTAATATTTTTTTGGCGAGTTCGACTATTCCTAAAGTGTAAATTTCGCCCTAATGTATAGACTTAAATTGACAAAAAGGTCTGAAAGTGTTTTTTACATATTCTGATGATGAACGGCTGTACGGTATGACGTTGAGTTTTTTACTTATTTTGCATTAACAAACGGACTGCTTATTTATTATAATATACTCAACAGTGCTTACTGCAAAAGATTGTGTTTGCAAACGTCGGTTTGCAGATTAGAAACAAATATACATGCGACGGGCATGCGTCAATCTGTGCGGTGTAACCGTTTTGTTCATGTGCGCAGAGTTCTCAAAAACTTTTCCGCTGAAGTGAAAAGTTAACGTCTACTCCAAAGACCCCTGTTTCCGAGTAGATATTACTCTTACAAAAAAGAGCAAAAACGCATCAT
>CADBOE010000089.1 GCA_902796205.1 uncultured Ruminococcus sp.
AAAAGACCACGTCGACGCGTGCTTCTCGTGTTATAATGAGCGCGTCGAGGCGAGCGTGACGCATTCGCTTACAGATATCTGATCCGGAGATGAACGAAATGGCCGAAGCAAACGAACCGAACGAACTGAACGAACCGAACGAACTGAACGAACCGAACGAACTGAATGAACTTTTGAAAAAGGGTTATATAGGCAATCCGTCGCAGCTCGCGTCGGTGCGCCGCGTCACGGTGTCGGAGGGCAGGGCGAAGGGGGCCGGGATCATCGAGGTCCGCACCGCCGGAGGGCTCGAGCTGGACGTGCTGCCCGATACCGGGCTCGACATAGGTTCGTGCCGCTTCGCCGGGATCAATATGAGCTGGATGAGCAAAAACGGATACGACAGTCCGGCGGTTATCGGCAATTACGATGAGGAGTTCAACAATACTTTTCCGGGCGGGCTGCTTTACACGTGCGGCATGCGGAACGCGGGACCGGCCAACCGCGACGGAGGCGAATGGCAGCCCGTTCACGGGCGCTACCACGGCATTGCGGCCGACAACGTCCGGGCCGGGATAGACGGCGGCGACGCGGTGATCAGCGGCACCGTCCGGGAAACGGCGCTTTTCGGTCACGTTCTCGAGATCAGGCGCGAGATCAGGATCCCGGTTTCCGGCGCGTCTGTTTTCATCGAGGATACCGTAACGAACGTGAGCCCGCGCGACGAGGAGATAATGACGATTTATCATTGCAATTTCGGTTATCCGCTGCTGTCGGAAAACGCGCGGCTCGTTCTTCCGGACGGCCGCAGGACGGTTCCGCGTACTGAATTTGCGCGCACGGGGCTGGGGCGCGAGCTCGTGTTCGACCCTCCGCTCGAGGAGCCTGAACGCGTTTTCTTTCACGAGATGGACGGAATATTCGAGGCCGTTATCGAGAATCCGTCGATAGGCGTGAAGGCGGCGCTGTCATGGAGCGGCGCCACTCTGCCGGTGCTCGCCGAATGGCGCTGTATGGCGGCCGGCGATTACGTGCTCGGACTGGAGCCTTCAAATTGCTATATCATGGGACGCTCCGCCGAAAGAGAGAACGGCACGCTCGCGGTGCTGAAGGCGTTCGGATCGGTGAAAAACCGCGTCTGTATATGCTTCGGGAGAGTATGACCGAGGCGGCTTCGAAACGGATGACGTTGTCCTGACGGCGACTGCGACGGTCGCCGTCAGGCGTTTTTAACGCGCGTCACGTCGCTCCGGCGGGCGCCAAAAGTTCAAATAGTACATCAATTGTGTCGGATCGTGCAAATTTCGGGATTGAATTTTCCGCTCCGCGATAATAGAATCAGTATGGCTTTACAGCTACGAAAAAAATATGGAGGGGATTTTTATGAAAAAGATTTTAGCGGTCATGCTCAGCGTGATCATGCTGTTCTCGCTTTCGACGGTGCTTTTCGCGAGCGCCGCGGAAGAAGTGAAGGATCTTGACAGCTACGCTCCCGTGAATATGTCGTTCGATACGATCTATTACAACGGATATTACGGCGGACCTGTGAATGTTTACGTTGACGCGGGCGGCGGCGGCGGACCCAAGCTGGACGAAACCGCAAGAGCTTTCGACAATCAGGGATTCGCGATAAAGAATATCGGCCTTCGCGGCTGGATCGGCTTCGATAAGCCGATCTCCAGGTTCGGATATTTCGCGAACGATCAGCTTATTTTCGGTAATTTCGCCGAGGCGTTCATGGCTGAGGCCGACGAGACCAACATCAAGGCTGCCGGCGGAGAGAATGCCGTAAGGTACAACATCGACATTCCAGTCGCTTCGTTCGGCGGAGACGTCACGTTCACAGCCTGCGCGCAGCTTTCTGACGGAACCGTCGTAAAATTCGTTTCGTCCGAGACGACTAAGAACACTACTTTCACGTGCAAGAACGGCGAGGTAAGCGAAGTTAAAAATTCCGACGCGATCATGTACAACGACTATACCGGCAAGAAGGCGATGTCCTACGACACGGTCACCTGGAACAACACTCAGCTTAACGATCCCTCACAGGTCACTTCAGTTGAGAGCCCCGAGTTCGCTTACAACAAGATCAGAACCTTCCTGAACGACGACGGCGTTATCGATCAGGTGGCGTACGGCGGAAACACGATGCGCTTCTGGGGATGGGCCGCTCTTGATCAGGCTATCGAAGCTTTCGGTTACGCGATCGACAAAGACGTTTATTTCGACGGACTTTCCTATCCCGACGCGAATTTCGAGCAGGGAATCGTCAATCATCTTGTGAGCAACATCGGATTTGACGAGGATACCGCCAAGCTGTCCCGCAGATATACCGTCGTGGTTCCGTTCAGGAATTATACCGGTACGCACGACATCGGCGTGGCCGTAAAGCTCGCCGACGGTACGATCCTCATCCTCAACGACACGGTTATCTCTGTGAGAGGCGCCGAGGAGGTTCAGCCTCAGACCGACGAACCCCAGCCTCAGACCGACGAGCCTCAGCCTCAGACCGGCGACGCGGCGGTGGCGATGATCGCCGTGGCGGCCGTGCTGGCAATGAGCGCCGCCGTCGTTTTCGCAAAGAAGCGCAGCTTCTGATTTCCGCCCGGTGTTCACGGACGGATCGGATGATCTGATGACCGGGTGACCGGACGATCAAACGATCAAACGACCTTGCGGCTTTTGCGCTCTCAGTGCGCGGCCGGCACCGGATGACAGGACTTGATATGAACAGGGACGTTTTTCGACGCGTCCCTGTTTTTTTGTTATTCAGGCGCCGTCAATAAGCGGTTGCCGCCCGTCGCGCGGTTGTTCTGTACGGAAGCCCGGGGCGCGGGAATAACGCGGCTCGGATCGTGCGGGAAATTAACAGAATTAACGGAGCGAAATAAAACGAAAAAAATTGTTGCCAGAACGAACGAAAATGTGGTAGAATGAATGCGTGAGAATGGATTGCGGTTCGCCGGACGGCTGAACCGTGTATCATCAATAATACGGAGGTTATAGTTATGAAAAAAGTTCTGGCAGTAATTATCGCTGTTGCGATGATCTCTACGTTGAGCTTGGGTGTGATCGTGAACGCCGAAAGCAAAGCGGTCGATCAGAGCACTCTGACGCTTACGGAGCGCTTCTCGGATGATTTCTCAGACGGCGCGCTTGACACTGAGACGAAGTGGAAGGTCGATACGCCGCCTTCCGTCACGGACGACGGAAAACTGCAGCTCGGCGGTTCGAACTGGATCAACGAGGGATATCTTGCTTACATCCGCGAGGTCCTTGATTCCGACTACGTCTGCGATTTCACCATGAGCGGTCCGAAGAATGACTGCTATTGGGGATTTGCGGTGCGAAGCCCCGAGACCGGCGGCAACCCGATGAACGGCGGCAGATTCGGATTACCGAGCGCTGCGGAATTGTCCACCGGCATTATCGTCGACCTGATGGTCAAGCCCAACGACGGCAAGATCGGCGTCACGTTCTGCGACGGCGGGGCCAATGCGGAAGCTCCCACGGTTCTTCTTGACGTTCCCGGGGGATTCGATCCCACTGTAGAAAACACTTACAGAGTCGTTGATACCGGCGACAAAATCACGCTCTACATCAACGGTTCCGAGTACATCACCATCGTTCTGAATGCAGATTTCGCCGATGCCGACAAGGCCGCCATCTACGCCGCCGACGGCTCCGAGCTCATGGCCGAGACAGACGTTACCGTTCTCGGAAGCGGAAATATCGGTTTCTATCAGAGAAACAACGTCGTCCTTGTGGACAACGTGGTTCTCAGCGATGCCGTTGCCGGATCATCCACCGGTGACGATCCCGCCGTTGGAACCGGAATCACCAATTTCCTCGACGAAGGCAACGGTCACGTCGGCTACAGCCTCGACGTTGTCAGATGGAACGGCGATGACGTAGGCGACAGAGGCGCTGTTGAAGCTTACTTCTCCGGAGACGGAACGCTTGACGGCGCAACCCTCGGCGGAAAGTCGGTCGGTTATTACGGCTGGGTCGCGTTTACGCAGGAAGTGAAGCAGTTCGGCTACATGATCAACGATAAAGTCGTATTTGATCCCGCGTTTACCGCGGCAAACGAGAACGGTCTCGCCGACACTATCCGCGGCTGGGGAGGCGACTGGGCAAACAGCTATCCGCAGAGATACGATATCACCGCTCCGATTGACGGACTGACCGGCACCAACGTGGTATGCGCTGTTGTCGAGCTTGCCGACGGCACGATCGTTAAACTGAATGACGATTCCGTTTACAATCCCGAGGAAAGACCTTTCCCCGACAGACTTACCACTCTTACGATCGTATTCCCCGGCGCCGATCCTCAGCCTCAGCCTCAGACCGGCGACGCTGCGGTGGCAATGATCGCCATGGTGGCAGTGCTTGCAATGGGCGCGGCAGTCGTTTTCGCGAAGAAGCGCAGCTTCTGATAGCGATTCTGCTTTGAAAAATTAATATCCGCTCGGAAAGAGCAGAAAACAGGAGTGGTTTCGCGGCCGCTCCTGTTTCTTTGGTGCGCTCGGCATGCGCGATTACTTGGCGGTGAAAGTCCGCTACAGACTTGGCAGTAGGAACTGTTAGCC
>CADBOE010000090.1 GCA_902796205.1 uncultured Ruminococcus sp.
AAGATAGAGCGCCGTTCCATAGGAGAACAGGATAACACGGCTTCGCGCCTGGAGAATGGCATATTCATCAATAAGAGAATCCGGAAGCGCATAATGCCCATGCCCGGTACGGATCAGAAGCGATTTGTCTACATAGCTTTTCAGGTACGCGCGGCTGATGCCGGCGTTTTCGATCTGCCTGGTCGTAAAGCTGCCGTCATTCACTTCTGCTACTGTTTGTATCGTTTGCCAGATTTCAGACATAGGACTATGCACCTTCTTTCCGTTCGTGCTTAAACTATGCCATACTTAAGCACGATTGGAAATACGCCGGCTGACATAAAGTACAACGATTTTGCTCAATTCGTTCATGTTGCAGAAGAAATCACCGACGGCTGATGCGTTGACCCTTTTAACCCCGGCAATCTTATTAAATAGAAGAATCGAATTTTGAGGCGAATAAGAACCTGTATTTTTCCGCTGTCATAAAAGCGTGTCTACTTTCTCTTATTACAAGATGCCGGGCAGAGAGGTGGGCTGACGCACAAACCGCATACACACTACGGTTTCTATGTTTGTGTGGCACATCTGTCTGTTTTTCGGCAGTCACTCGATCATCATCGCATCCCCGAACGAGAAAAACCGGTAACGCTCGCGCACGGCGTGGCTGTACGCGGCCATAACGTTGTCCCGTCCGGCAAGAGCGCTCACGAGCATCAGGAGCGTTGACTCCGGAAGATGAAAATTCGTGATAAGCCCGTCGAGTATTTTGAATCTGTAACCGGGATAAATATAAATATCCGTCCAGCCTGATCCCGCGTGAACGGTTCCGCCTTCGTCCGCGGCGGTTTCCAGAACTCTGCACGCCGTCGTTCCAACGGCGATTATCCGCCCGCCGGCGGCCTTTGCCCCGTTGATCGCGTCGGCCGCGTCGCGTGTGCATTCGTAATATTCGGAATGCATGAGATGATCTTCGATCTCGGTCTCCTTGACCGGCCTGAACGTGCCCAACCCGACGTGCAAAGTTACGAAAACTGTACGGACGCCTTTGCTCCGGATCGAATCCAGAAGCTCTTCCGTGAAATGAAGCCCTGCCGTGGGCGCCGCGGCCGAGCCGTTTTCACGCGAATATACCGTCTGATACCGCTCCGGGTCGTCGAGCTTTTCTTTTATGTAGGGCGGCAGGGGCACCGTTCCGACGCGGTCGAGCAGCTCCTCGAACGCCCCGCTGAAGCTGAATCTCACGATCCTGTTTCCGCCCTGCGTTATCTCCATTATCTGAGCGCGGAGAAGGGGAGACTTCATCAGCTCTTCCGGTGAATCCGATTCGCCGAAGTCGAAAACGCATCCGGGATGCGCCTTTTTGCCCGGCCTCAGAATTACCTCCCAGCAGCAGCTTTCGCCGAGGCCGTCCCACGTGTCGTATGAATAATTCTTTCCGGCGATCTCGCCCTCGTCCAGCCGGTGCAGAAGAACGAATTCGATGGGGCTGCCGGTGGGATTCTTGACGCCGATGAGCCTCGCCGGAATGACTCTCGTATCGTTTAAAACGAGGCAGTCGCCGGCGCGCAGATGCTCCGTCACGTCCGTGAAACGTCCGTCCTCATACCTGCCGCTGTTTTTGTCGAGAAACAGCAGCCTCGACGCCGACCTGTCCTTCAGCGGCGTCTGGGCGATGAGTTCCCCGGGAAGATCGTAATAAAACTCGCTTAATTTCACTTTTCAGATTAACTCCTGACTGTCGAAATATCGACTACCGTAACGCCGGGCATGTAGAACTGTATGATCTCTTCACACGTTTTTCCCGCCTTGCTCATTGCCTCGGCTCCGTCCTGACTTACGCCGACGCCGTGCCCGTGACCGTTGCCTCTTATAATTACGGACTTCGGATCGGACGGACCGAGAATGCGGATGCGTTCGTACGTATAGCCGTCGGCGCCTCTGACCGCGTACGTGTCGGGAACGAACTGAACGGAATAGGTGGTTCCCTCGAGATATTTTCTTGCCCGCGGAGAGAGCGCTTCGGACGAGCCGTCGCTCTGATAGTCGATTTTATAAATTTCTTCCACGTCGAACCAGAACAGCTGGCCTACGAGCGACAGGCTCTGCCTCGTCTGGATGAGTGTGGCAAGCGAATCGCTCTGCGTGCCTTCGAAAATGAGCTCGGTCACTCTTCCGGAGGCGGCGCGCTGCGTTACGTTCAGGTAGCTGAGACTTCCGATGGAGATGCCTTTCTGATTGTATATGTAATTCGTCACGCGTTCGGAAAGGGAAGCGCCTGTATATGTCTTTTTCCAGAGATAGTCGGGCGTCCACGGGTCCGGATAGCTCGCGTACGGCTCCTGCGGATTTCCCCACACGGTCTCGGTGCCGTCCGTATAGCCGCCGTTGTTGCCGTGATACAGAAGCGCCTGGCACAGCGCGCCCTTGTAAATGGCCACTCTGCCGGCCGTTTCCTGCGTTGCCCTCGTCGTGTTTACGGTCTCTCCGCTCTCGCCGGACGGCTTTGTATATCCGGCGTAAACCTGATAATTGGTCGTATCGTCCATATGGAAGCCGTACGTCGTCATTTTTCCGCTGTGAACGTAATAATACGCCAGCGTCCTTGCAAGGATTGCCTGCGCTTTCAGTCCCTCGCGGCGCCAGCTCCAGCTCGATTCCGTACCGGATATCATTTCCGCGGGAACGACGCTCAGCGTATAATCCTCAACTTCCACGTCGTTTACGAGAACGAGCTTTCCGCCCTGATGGCGGTGAACGTCAAAATAACCTCTGTATCTGGCAAGCCCGAGCTTCATAAGAGGCGGGACCTGACTTCCGGCGGGCGTGTCGCACGGCGTCAGGCGCACTTTCGACGAGCTGTCAGACGCGGACAATATCATAACGGGGGAGCCGTTAATATAAACCTTCACGGCTGCCGAACCGACGCTTAAATTTTTCAGGGTGTAACCGGCGGCTGCCAGCCTTCCGGACAGAACCGCGTATTTGTCGGAGCTGTTGACGTCCGGCACTCCCGGGCCTGGCAATTTCTGATAAAAACCGGCTCCGATATACCATGACGCGCCGTCGAAGATATAAAGCATCGAGGTGCCGGCGCCTTCCATCAGTCTGCCGATGCGCAGCATTTCAAGGCGCAGCGCATTCGTGTCGGTAAACGGGCCCGCAACGGTTATATGATATCCGCTGTCGGCGCGAAGCGTCACGACGTCGCCGCGCGAAAAAGCGAGCACCGGATCGTACGTTTTATTGTTCCTCACGACGCCTATCGTTCCGCCGGAATCCGAGCCTGTCGTGATAACGTCCTGCGCCGTGTTTCCGTACTTGAGTCCGACGCGTACGGTACCGGTATGCGGCTTTACGGACGGAAGGGGAGAAGGCTGCGGCTCGGGAGTGGGCGTAGGAGTCGCCGGCACCGGGGTAGGAGTCGGAACGGGTGTGGCGGTGGGGGTGGCCGGTACGGCGGTAGGTGACGGCGCGGTCGGCTGAGCGGACGGCGTCTGCGCTGAAGGAGCGGCCGTGACGCCGGCCGGCTGTGTCGGTACAGGCGTTACGGCGGCGCTTCCGGTCGCGCCCGGAGAAGAGGTTTGCACAGACGTCCCGCCGGAGGCGCCGGGCGTTGATGACGCCGAGGACGGATCGGGCGGGGCCGCTTCGGTGTTTCCGGTTCTGTTAAGCGCGAAAAGGCAAATCAGGAGACAAAGCGACGTGAAAGCCGCCAGTATCAGGGTCCATCTTCCGCTTCGTACGCTCCGTTCTTCTGTGCCTTTCATATGATCAGCTCCGGTCAGCTGTAATAATCCGCGTAACTGTCAAGCGCTCTTTCGATCATCGGTTCGAGATCAAGCGTGTTGTACACGCCGTCGTTTATGGTGTATGAATATTTTCCCGAGGCGAGAAGGTCGGAAACGAGCTTTTCCGAAGCGTACGCCTTCGTCCATTCGATCATTTCCCCGGTATTTTTAAGAGCGTCAAAATCGTGATTTTTTCCGGCTTTGATTATAAATATTTCATTTCCGGTTTCGACCGTGCCGGAGTCTCCCTCGTTCGCTCCGGCCGCCCACGCATACAGTTCAGGGAAGAACGGCTCCAGCGATTCCGTAAGCACGAGAGAAAAGCCGTTTTCGCGCAGATAATCGTCTTCGCAGTATTTCTCCGCCATCTTTGCGGCGTCGGCTCCGCTTTTAAGCTGTTCGTCCAGCTCCCGCGCAAGAGTACGCGCCGTTTCCGCCTTTTCGGCCGTGAGACCGGCGAGCTTCAGCGAAAACACGGTACATTCTCTTCCGGCGAGATATTGTCTGTAAAAATCGAACGCGGCGCTTTGCGCTCCTTCGGAAACGTCGGCTCCGGCTGCAGCGGCGGCGTTATATTTTTCTATCAGCGCCCAGTCCAGCCAGAAAGTCCTGTACTGTTCCTCCGTAAGGCCGTAATAGTAATCGTAAAAGCTGTCTCCCTCGTACACCTTTCCGCCGACCGTCCTGAATTGCTCGTATTCGTTTCCGATGCTCGTGAGAACCTTCCGGCGCTCCTCGTCGGAAAGACTGAATCCGGCGTTCTCGGCTTCACGGAGCCTGAATATATATTCTTTTGAAAAGTTAAGAACGGAATTTTTGAGAGTTGCGTTGCGGTCGATACCTTCGCCGGAAGTGAGCGCGTACACCGTGCTTTCCTGATCGAGAACGAGCGTTGCGAAGAAGCGGAACTGATTCTCGTAGATTCCGACGTTGTCCGCGGTCAGTACGAGTCTTCCTTTGCCTGCATCATCCCCGCCGGAACGTTTGCGTTTATTCCCGATGGCGGCGACGACGATAACGGTGATCAGGGCGAGCAGAGCAACCCCCGCGGCCGAAAAGATCAGTATTTTTTTTATATGCGGTTTTCTGAAATTATCTGACATTATATGCTCCTTTTTCTTTCGTAAAGCGGTCTCCGGACAGAGCCGGGAAGGCCGGTCAGTCGCTGTCGAACATGTCTCCCTTCATGGCCGAAAACGTATCGAAAACAAAATAAGTATATATGAAATTCACGATGGTCCTGATCATCCATGTCGCGATCAGGATGCAGATGGCCGCGGCCCGGCTGTCGAGTCCGTAATGGACGGCCCAGAGAACGGCGCGGATGCCGAGAGATATCACGAGATAAAGAAGAGTCCGCGGAAGCAGATACCAGCAATAACCGTTTACCATACGGAACGACACGCCCACGCCGCCTTTTTTGAAGAAGATTATGGAGGGCAGGATATACGTGACGTACAGGACGTAAAACAGAACGGAAAACACGGCCGCGACGAGCGAAACGGCGCAGAGCAGTATCATCGGGAGCAGCATCCCGGCGGAGCCGAGGAAAAACAGCTTGACGGACATTATGGCCGGTATGGCGGAGTACAGCACCGCGGCCGCGACCGCCGCCGTAAGCAGTATCACGATGAAAAAGTAAAGCGCGAGCTTGAACGTGTAGCGCGAAATACCCACGCGGTATTCTCCGCGGCGCCTCGGTTTATCGAACGTGGCGCTGGAAAGCTGGTTGAAGAAGCCTGAAAAAACGAGGCCGAGTATAACGCAGAACGCGAAAAGAAGCACGGCTCCGGCCGCGACGGTCAGAACGGCGACGCGAGGCGTGCTGAAAAAGCCGAGAAATCTGTTCGAAAGGTCGTTCAGAAACGCGAGATAATCGAAATTTTTAAAAAAGCCGAACGAGGCGTTTGCGCGTGTCCAGGAATTGTATTGCTCGAAAGCGGTGAGGACGAGCGTCATCAGCGCGATAAAAGCAAACAGACCGGGACGCTTTTTCGCCCGTCTCAGGCAATTTTTAAAGCTGTTCATATATCGTTTTGCTCCGTTCTGTGTTTCGGGACAGGCGCCCCGCGGCCCTTCGGCATCGAAGACGCCGGATCAGACTTCACTGGGGTAGTATAACACATCGGGTTCTACATTTCAAATACGCCCTCGAAAACTTTAACGGCGCTTCCGGTCAGTTTCACTTTTCCGTCCCGCGACGAATAGTTCACGGTGAGATCGCCGCCGGGGAGAATGACGCGGATGTCCTTGTCGGTGTCGACCAGACCGGCGGATGCGGCGGCGATGACGGCGGCGACGGCCGACGTGCCGGACGAAAGAGTCTCGCCGTTCCCCCTTTCCCATATACGGACTCTGAGAGTGGTCCTGTCGGGAGCGGAACAGAATTCAACGTTCGTTCTGTCCGGAAACAGCTCGTGACGTTCTATCGCGGGTCCGTATCTGCGCAGATCGACGTCCTCGGGCCTGTCGGCGAAAATCACGCAATGCGGATTCCCGGTATTGACCTGCACGGCGCTGAAGACGCGGCCGGCGGCGGAAAATTCGATCCTCTCCTTCACGGGACTGGCCGTTCCCATGTCAACCTCCACGGAGCTTACGAGCCCGTTTCTGCTGTACGTTTTCATCGAATAAATCCCGGACGCCGTTTCGATCTTTACGGTCTCGGCGCCTTCGGGCAGAAGTCCGTTATCCGAAAGCAGCTTTGCGACGCACCGGATATTGTTTCCGGCCATCAGCCCCTCGCTCCCGTCTTTGTTGAACGTGCGCATGGCGGCGTGAGCTTTCGCGGAGCGTTCGATCAGAACGATGCCGTCGGCCCCTATGCCTGTATGCGGGGCGCACAGCTCAACGCACAGCGATTCGGGGCAGGTGACGATACCTTCTCTGTTGTCGATGAAAATGTAATCGTTTCCGCAGCTTTGCATTTTCGTAAAAGGCACCTTTATGCGTTTTTCGCGGAGACGGCAGATGTCGACGAGCTCGACGTTGTTCTGATCGTACCTGCTTCTGACTATCTCGGCAAGCGCGCGGGCCGTGTCGACCGATGTGAGGCAGGGGATGCCGAGCTGCATCGCCCTCATGTGAAGCAGCGTATAGTCGCCGAGAGTACCGTCCTTCACGGCGCCCGTGTATATCACGCAGCCGACGGCGCCTTCTTCCATAAGCGACCGGATCTCGCCGCTCTCCGTTGCGTTCGGTACCGTGACGACGGAAATGCCCTGCCTTTTCATCGCTTCTCCCGTTCCGGACGTGGCGTAAACGGTGAATCCCGCGTCGGAAAAGATCTTTGCCGCGGGCAGTATTCCCGCTTCATCGTGCTCGTCCACGCTGATGAGTATGCCTTTTTTTCCTTCCGGACCGTCCGCCAGCCTGAGGCCCGACGCCAGAAGTCCCTTGAAGAGCGCCTCCGCCATGTTTTTGCCAAGCCCCAGAGCTTCTCCGGTCGATTTCATTTCCGGTCCCAGTATGGAATTCGCGTCCGTGAGCTTTTCGAACGAGAAAACGGGGACTTTCACGCAATAATACGGAGGAGTGCGGTACAGCCCGGTCCCGTAACCGAGACTTTCAAGAGGGGCTCCCATCATCACGCGGCACGCCAGATCGGTCATCGGCACGCCGGTCACCTTGCTGATATACGGCACCGTCCTCGACGCGCGCGGATTCACTTCGATGACGTACAGCTCGTCGTCGTAGATCAGATACTGGATATTCACAAGGCCCTTCGTTCCCAATGCGAGCGCCAGTTTTTCAGAACAGTCGCATATTTTTTCGAGAAACCGGTCGGTGAGATTGTAGGGCGGATATACGGCAATCGAGTCTCCGCTGTGTACCCCGGCGCGCTCGATGTGCTCCATGATCCCCGGTATCAGCACGTCCTTTCCGTCGGATATGACGTCGGCCTCGAGCTCGATGCCCGGCATATATTTGTCGACGAGAACGGGATTTTCGATCCCGCCGGAGAGTATCCTTTCCATGTATGAGCGCGTGTCGGCTGGGGAGCGCGATATGGTCATGTTCTGTCCGCCGATGACGTACGACGGGCGGAGGAGCACCGGATAACCGAGATTTTCGGCGGCGGTCAGGGCCTCGTCTGCCGTTTTGACGCCGACGCCTCTCGGACGCCTTATCGCGTACCGCTCGAGCAACGCGTCGAAACGCGCCCTGTCCTCGGCGAGGTCGATCCCCTCCGCGGACGTTCCGAGAATATTGATCCCCTGTCTGTCGAGAAATCCCGTAAGCCTGATCGCGGTCTGGCCGCCGAACGCCACCACTACGCCCTCCGGATTTTCCGCGCGGATAATGTGCATGACGTCCTCCGGCGTCAGCGGTTCGAAGTAAAGTCTGTCGGCCGTGTCGTAGTCGGTCGAGACGGTTTCGGGATTGTTGTTGATGATAACGACGTCGTAACCGAGTTCGCGCAGCGTCCATACGCAATGAACGGAAGAATAATCAAATTCGATGCCCTGGCCTATCCTGATCGGACCCGAGCCGAGAACGATGACGACCGGCTTTCCCGAACGCTTCCTGGCTCTCGATTCGCACACGCTGTCGAACGAAGAATAGAAATACGGAGTTTCCGCCTCGAACTCGCCTCCGCACGTGTCGACGAGCTTATATACGCAACCGGCGGGAGGGCAGGGGAGAGACGGAGCTCCGGACAGCCTCAGAAGAGCGGCGTCGGTGTAACCGAGCTTCTTTCCAGATTCATATGCCCTGACGTCGAGACCTCCGGAGGACAGCCCGTTTTCAAAATCGGCAAGCTTTTTGATCTTGTTGAGAAACCATCTGTCGATCTTCGTTATTCCGTGAACCGTTTCCACGTCCGTTCCTGTTTTCAGTGCCTCGAAGATGGTGAAAAGCCGTCTGTCGTCCACGCGCGAGAGTCTTTCCGCGATGGAGGCGCCGTCTGCCGGAGAAGGGGCGTTCAGCGTGTCCTGTCCGGTCTCGGCGCCCCGCACGGCTTTCATGAGAGCCATTTCGAAGGTCGGGGCTATCGCCATGACCTCTCCCGTCGCCTTCATCTGCGTTCCGAGGTTGCGCGAGGCTCCGGCGAATTTTTCAAAAGGCCATTTGGGCAGCTTTACGACGACGTAGTCGAGCGCCGGCTCGAAGCACGCGCACGTTTTCCCGGTGATATCGTTTCTGATCTCGTCAAGCGTATAGCCGAGAGCCAGCCGCGTGGTAACTTTCGCGATAGGATAACCGGTGGCCTTGCTCGCGAGGGCGGAGGAACGCGATACTCTCGGGTTGACCTCGATCACGGCATATTCGAAAGAATCGGGGTTCAGCGCAAGCTGTACGTTGCAGCCGCCGACGATGCCGAGACGGTCGATGATCTCGAGAGAAGCGGTCCGGAGCATCTGATATTCCCTGTCTGACAGCGTGAGCGCGGGGGCGACGACAGCCGAGTCGCCGGTATGCACTCCCACGGGATCGATATTTTCCATAGAGCATACGGCGATAACGTTTCCGGCGGAGTCGCGCATCGTCTCGAATTCGATCTCCTTCCAGCCGAATATCGCGCGCTCGACGAGTATCTGCCCGATGGGAGAGGCTTCGAGACCCGTGCGGGCAACGACGGCCAGCTCCTCCGGACCGTACGCCTGTCCTCCGCCGCCTCCTCCGAGCGTGAACGCGGGGCGCACTATCACGGGATAGCCGATCCTCGCGGCAGTCTCGAGGGCTTTTTCGGCGCTGTGAGCAATGTCCGACGCCACTACGGGCTGTCCGATCTCCTGCATCGTTTCCTTGAACAGCTCCCTGTCCTCGGCGCGGTCGATCGCCCTCGCGTCCGTTCCGAGAAGCCTCACGCCGCATTCGTCGAGAACGCCTCTCCTCCACAGCTCCATCGCGAGATTCAGCCCGGTCTGACCGCCGAGTCCGGCGAGCAGTCCGTCGGGACGCTCCTTCCGTATGATCCTCTCAAGAACCTTTTCGGTAAGAGGCTCGAGGTATATGGAGTCCGCCATCGCCTTGTCCGTCATGATGGTGGCCGGATTGGAATGGCAAAGGACCACGCTCAAGCTCTCTTCTTTAAGCACGCGGCAGGCCTGGGCTCCGGCGTAGTCGAATTCGGCGGCCTGCCCTATGACTATCGGGCCGGATCCTATCACGAGCACTTTTCGGATCGTATTGTCTTTAGGCATCAGAGCCGTCCTCCTTTGACGAGACCGATGAAGCGGTCGAACAGAAAGCCCGTATCCTTCGGCCCCGCGCACGCCTCCGGATGGAACTGGACGGTAAACGCCGAAAGCTCCGGATAATCGAGACCCTCGCAGGTGCCGTCGTTGGCGTTGACGAACGAAAGAACGGCGCCTTTTACGGATCCGGCGTCGACCGCGTAGCCGTGATTCTGGCTTGAGATATACGTGCGCGGAGAAGACAGGTCGCGCACGGGCTGGTTGACGCCGCGGTGGCCGAATTTCATCTTGTACGTCCTTCCGCCTGCGGCGAGCGCCGTAAGCTGATGGCCGAGGCATATACCGAACAGGGGTATGCGGCCGAGCATTTTTTCTATCTGGCTTATCTGGAAAACGTTTTCGGCGGGATCGCCGGGACCGTTCGAAAGCATCACGCCGTCGAATCCGCCTCCGAGTATCTCGTCCGCCCGGGCGCCGGCGGGAAACACGGTGACTTCGCATCCGCGCGAAACCAGCTCGCGGGCAATATTTTTCTTCATTCCGTAGTCCATCAGCGCTATCCTGCAAATGGCTTCTCCGCCGGGCCTGACGGTATATTTTTCAGGCGAGGTGACTTTGTCGAGCACGCCCGTCACGCGGTACGACGACAGTTTTCCGAGAAGCTCCCCGATGCCGCCCGCCGGAAGACTTCCGACTATGGCGGCGTTCATAACGCCCGCGTCACGGATGATGCCCGTGAGCTCTCTCGTATCGACACCGCATATGCCGGGAACGTCCCGCTCCTTCAGGAACGCGTCGACCGTCCCGCCGGAGCGGAAATTCGAAGGGGTATCGCACCATTCCCTTACAACGTATCCCGAAAGGGCGCACCGGCCCTCGAAATCCCCGGGGATGACGCCGTAGTTTCCGATAAGCGGAAACGTCTGGATGACCGTCTGGCCCGCGTAGCTCGGATCGGTCAGGGTTTCGATATATCCGCACATTCCCGTTGTAAACACAAGCTCTCCGATGCTGTCCCGTTCGGAGCCGAACCGCGTTCCTTCGTAGATTTTTCCGTTTTGAAGAATAAGATATCCAGTCATCTCTGATCTCCGGTTTAGCGCGCCTGATCGGCCGTCCGCCGCGTTACGCGAGGGTCGCGGCCATTACCGCCTTGATCGTGTGCATCCTGTTTTCCGCCTCGTCAAACACGAGACTTCTTGCGCTTTCGAACGCCTCGTCGGTCACTTCCATACAGTCTATCCCGTATTTTTCGTTTATCAGTCTGCCGGTGTCCGTTCCGAGATCGTGGAAGGAGGGGAGGCAGTGCATGAAAACGCACGAATCGCCGGCGGCTTCGAGCAGAGGAAGCGTCACACGGTACGGCGTGAGGTCTTTTATGCGTTCGTCCCATACGCTGTCGGGCTCGCCCATCGACACCCATACGTCGGTATATATAACGTCGGCGCCCTTCACGGCCTCGTACGGATCGGACGAGAACGATACGGAGCCGCCGGAGGAAGCGGCTATCTTTCCGCATTCCTCAGCAAGCTCTGCAGACGGCCGGTATTTTTCGGGACAGCACGCAACGAAATCGAGACCGGCCTTTGCCGAACCGACCATCAGCGAGTTGCCCATATTGTATCTGGCGTCTCCCATATATACGAACCGGATCCCTTTGAGGCGCCCGAAATGCTCCTTTACGGTGAGAAAATCGGCAAGGATCTGAGTCGGGTGAAACTCGTTCGTCAGCCCGTTCCAGACGGGTACTCCGGCGTATGCCGAAAGCTCCTCGACGATCTCCTGGCCGAAGCCTCTGTATTCTATGCCGTCGAACATTCTTCCCAGCACGCGGGCGGTGTCGGCAATGCTCTCCTTCTTTCCTATCTGCGATCCCTTCGGGTCGAGATAGGTCGGGTGCATTCCCAGATCGGAAGCCGCGACCTCAAAAGCGCACCGTGTTCTCGTGCTCGTTTTTTCGAATATGAGAGCAATGTTTTTTCCTTCGCAGATACGGTGTGGAACGCGGGCTTTTTTCAGCTTTTTGAGGCATGCGGCGAGCTCGATGAGATCCGATATCTCGCTTTCGGAAAAATCGAGCAGCTTGAGAAAACTTTTGCCGCGAAGCGGCGCGAGACGGGCAAGCAGCGGTCCGAGCATGCTTTCGCATACGGCCTCCGCCCCGTTTCCGGTTTCGGGTTTGGAAAAAATCTTTCCGGTATTATTCGCGTTGTCGCACATATATGATCCTCCGTTTCAGTTCAGAGCACTTTCGCGAGGAATGACTGCAGCCTTTCGCATTTGGGAGCTCCGAAAATTTCGTCCGGCGTACCTTCCTCCATTATAACGCCTTCGTCGAGAAAAAGCACTCTGTTCGAGACTTCTCTCGCGAAGCCCATTTCGTGTGTGACGACGACCATCGTCATTCCCTCTCCCGCGAGCGCCTTCATCACGTCGAGCACCTCTCCGACCATTTCAGGGTCGAGCGCGCTCGTCGGTTCGTCGAAGAGCATCACGTCCGGTTCCATGCAGAGCGCGCGGCAGATCGCCACACGCTGCTTCTGGCCGCCGGAAAGCTTATCGGGAAATACGTTCGCTTTTTCCGCGAGCCCGATCCGCGACAGAAGGTCCATTGCCTTCGCCTCCGCCGTCTCTTTGTCTGCTTTCTTCAGCATTACCGGGGCGCAGGTGAGATTCCGGAGCACCGTCATGTGCGGGAACAGGTTGAATTGCTGAAAAACCATTCCCATTTTGCGGCGGTGCACGTTCAGGTCGATATTCTTCGAGGTGAGGTCGTCTCCCTCGAAGATGATCGTTCCGCCGTCGGGCTTTTCAAGGAGATTCAGGCAGCGGAGAAACGTTGATTTCCCGGAGCCGGAAGGCCCGATGACGCAGATGACGTCGCCTTTGCTGATCTCGGCGTCGATGCCCTTCAGTACCTCGAGGCTGCCGAATTTTTTCGTAAGTCCTTTAACGCTTATCATTTCCGGAAAGCCTCCTTTCGAGGATCTTCAGCAGTCTTGAGAGGACGACCACTATGAGAAGATACGTGACGGCAACGACCATCAGGGGATTCACCGCGTCGTGCGTGTTGTTCCTCGTAAGGTTTCCCGCGCGGGTGAGGTCGACGACGGCAACGTATCCGGCGACGGACGTTTCTTTCAGCAGCGCGATCATTTCGTTGCCGATGGCGGGCAGAATGTAGCGGATCGCCTGCGGGAGAACGATCTTCCGCATCGCCTGCATTTTCGACATGCCGAGGCTGCGTCCGGCTTCCATCTGACCCTTGTCGACGGCTCCGAGTCCGCTCCTGATGAGTTCGGCCATGTACGCGCCGGAATTGATTCCGAACGTGATCACGGCGACAAGAATGCCTTCCGCCGACGTCAGGATTATGAAATAGAAAATGAGCAGCAGCACCACGACGGGGATGCCGCGGATAACGGTAACGTAAACGTCGCAAAGGGCCGCCAGAGGCTTCATTATCTTCGAATCCTCGGCGAAGTATTTGACCACGGCGATCAGAGTGCCTATGATCACGCCGATGAGCAGCGCCCCGAGCGTTATTATTACCGTATTTCCGAGTCCTTCGAGCATAAATTTGTAATAACCCGATTCGATGAACGTTTCGTTCAGCTTCGCTATCCATTCCTGCACGGTTTTCACCCTCCTTCAATAAGCAAACGTGCCGCTGAGTTTTCGGCGGCACGTGAGCCTGCGCTTATCAGTTCAGTCCGTACGCGCTCCGTTCAGTTGGAGGAGGGAGCGGTGTAGGGAGCGTTGTATTTGACGAACAGCTGCTCGATGGTGCCGTCGGCAAGCATTTTCTTGATTATCGTGTTGATCTCGGCGACGAGGTCCTCGCTTCCGAAGTTGAAGGCGAACGCGTACGGTTCGGTCGTCATCGGTTCGTCGAGAATAACGAGCTTCGTGCCGGTGCCGGAATTGTTCGATTCCACCATCTCGGCGGCGGTGAGGTCGTCAATGACCCACGCGTCGACCTTGCCCGTGAGCACGGCGCTCATCGCGTCGGCGTTGGCCTCGTATGCGTTTACGCTGTATCCGTTGGCGAGGCAGAATTCCTCCGCGGTGGTGGCCGTCTGGACGGATACCTTTTTGCCTTCAAGGTCGGCTTTGGATTTGATGTCGCTGCCTTCGGTAACGACGATCGCCTGAGCGGCGAGGCAGTACGGATCGGTGAAAAGAGAGTTCTTTTTGCGGGCCTCGGTCACGGTGATGCCGGATACTCCCACGTCGAATTTGGATGCCTGAACGCCGGCGAGGACGGATTCAAACGACACGCTCGCGATCTCGAGCTTTACTCCGAGCTTTTCGCATATCGCGTTCATAATGTCTACTTCGATGCCGGTGATGCTTCCGTCCGACTGGAGTTCTTCAAAAGGAGGGAAGTCCGGGGACGTGGCCATAACGAGTTTGCCGGCCGCTTTTACCTCCGCCAGCGTTTTTCCTTTCTTTTTGCAGCCCGTGAACGCGGTGAGCAGGGTAAGTGCCGCGACCGCTACAGCCATGATTTTGATGATTGATTTTTTAGTCATTTCAAGTCCTTCTTTCTGTGTGGTGTGTTCGATTGGTTTTGCGCGGTTCCGGTCAATTCGCCTTTGCGGCGTTTTTCGCGTTGACCTGGGCCTGTACTTTTATCGGGAGGCCGAACAGATTGATGAAACCAGACGCGTCGGACTGGTCGTAAACGTTGTCTTCGCCGAACGTCGCGAGCTCTTCGGAATAAAGCGCGTTGTCGGACCAGACGCCGGCCTTGATGATGTTTCCTTTGTAAAGCTTGAGCCTGACCTTGCCCGTTACCTTCTGCTGCGTGGACGTGACGAAAGCGGAGAGCGCCTCGCGCAGGGGGGTGAACCACTGGCCGTTGTAGACGAGATCGGCAAACGTGATGGCGAGCTCCTGCTTTTTGTGCGCGGTCATTTTATCGAGCGTGAGCGTTTCGAGATATTTGTGGGCGAAGTAGAGGATCTCGCCGCCGGGGGTCTCGTACACGCCGCGGCATTTCATGCCGACGAGCCTGTTTTCGATTATGTCGAGCAGGCCTATTCCGTTCGCGCCGCCGAGCTCGTTGAGCTTGAGAATGATCTCTTTGGGGGTCATCGCCTTGCCGTCGAGCGCCACGGGGACGCCTTTTTCGAAGTCCATGGTGACGTAGGTGGGTTTGTCGGGGGCTTCGAGAGGGGAGACGCTCATTTCAAGGAAGCCGGGTTTCTCGTATTGGGGCTCGTTGCCGGCGTCCTCGAGATCGAGTCCTTCGTGGGACAGATGCCAGAGGTTCTTGTCTTTGGAATAGTTCGTCTCGCGGCTGATTTTGAGCGGGATGTTGTGGGCCTCGGCGTAATCGATCTCCTCTTCGCGGGATTTGATCGTCCATTCGCGCCAGGGAGCGATGATGGGCATGTCGGGGGCGAATGCTTTTATCGCGAGCTCGAAGCGGACCTGGTCGTTGCCTTTGCCGGTGCAGCCGTGGGCTATCGCGTCGGCTCCCTCTTTGAGGGCAATCTCAACGATCCTTTTTGCGATGATCGGTCTGGCGAAAGAGGTGCCCAGCATGTAATCCTCGTACAGAGCGCCGGCCTGTACGGTGGGGATAATGTAATCGTTTACGAATTCGTCGGTGAGGTCTTCGACGTAGAGCTTCGAGGCGCCGGTTTTGATGGCTTTTTCCTCGAGCCCTTCGAGCTCGTCCGCCTGACCTACGTTTCCTGACACCGCGATGACCTCGCATCCGTTGTAATTTTCCTTGAGCCACGGAATGATGATGGACGTGTCAAGTCCTCCTGAATAGGCCAGTACCACTTTCTTGATTTTCGATTTGTCAATGCTCATTGCAGTTTCTCCTGCCCGCGCCAGCCGGGTCTTCGGTATTTACCGCCGGAGACCTGTCCGGACGGTATGGCGTGATGATACACCGTCTTTGCGGCGTTGTCAATAGCAAAAATGAAAAAATATTCATTATTTCTGAAAAATTTTCGGAAATATGCAATTTTGAGTGAATAACACGTGAATATATTCATTTTGCCTCCCTGGAAATTTGCGTCTTGGACCTGCTGCTGCAAAAAACGGGGTCTGTGCCAAAACCGGGGTCTGCAAAACCGGGGTCTGTCCCCCGTTGCACCGTCGAAGGGACAGAGAACCGGAAACGCGGGTCTGTCCCCGGTTGCATTTTTGCTTCACAGCGGGAAATATCAGGAAATATCAGGAAATAACGGGAAATGTTTTCGGAAAAGCATGGCTGCGGCTTGATTTCAGGCACTCTGCGTTTTGAAGCAACGGCTGCCAAACCGGGGTCTGTCCCCCGTTGCACCGCTGTCCCCCGTTGCACCGCCGAAGGGACAAGGAGCCGGAAACGGGGGTCTGTCCCCCGTTGCAGCTCGTTGCAGGCTAACGTTTCGCTGCCGTTTCGTTGCCTTTCAGATTGTGCTTTTCAACCTTCGGCATTTATGGTAAAATAGGCCGATTCTTTTTGACGGGGTGTTTCGCATGGACGGCAGGAACAAAAAAGCAATTCTTATATTCGGACTGGCGCTGCTCCTTTTGCTTGCCGCGGTGGCAGTGATATTCATTGTCTCCGGCATGAGCGGAAGCGGCAGAAAGGCGCTGGCGCCTTATAACGTGGCTCTGACGTTCGGCGATGACCCGAAAACGATGAAAAACGTAAATTGGTACACTGAAAAAGAAACCTCGAAAACCGTTGTCCAGTACCACGAGGCCGCGGCCGGAAGCGGCACGGGCGGGAGCCCGCGGTTCGATTCCTCGCTCGCGTCGGAGGCGGAAGGCTTTTCGGAAAGAATTGACACCTTCAGACCCGAAAAGGGGCAGGAGCATTCGGCGACGGCCGCGCTGGAAACGGTTTCGGTCTACCGCCACGGAGTATATCTTACCGGACTTCGCCCCGGAACGAAATACGTTTACAGAGCGGGAGACGGATCAAACTGGAGCGCCGCCGGATCGTTCACGACGGCGCCGGACGCTGATCCCGCCGGAAATAACAGCTTTTCCTTCCTGATTTTCTCCGACATGCAGGGCTTTATATACAGCGATTACGAGCTTTGGGGAAATGTGTTTGAAGAGGGGCTCGAAACGTGCCCGGATCCGGCTTTCATGGTCAATATGGGCGATTTCGTCGAGCTTGAGAACAATTCCGCGGTCTGGAATTATTATTTTTCGCAGGCAAAGGGAATGAACAATCTCACGACGGTACCGGTTACCGGCAACAAAGACGAAAAAATGCTCCAGAAATATTTCCTGCTCGGCAGCCTCGAAGGCGTCAATGCCCTCAACGGCTATTATTCGTTCGATTACATGAACGTCCATTTTACGGTCCTCAACACGGGCGACGGCAACAAGGATCTTTCCAAATCACAGCTCCGCTGGCTTCAGAAAGATCTCGAGTCGGACAGCGCGAGGAACGCCGCCTACAGGATAGTAATGATACACAAGGCCCCGTATTCGGACAGAAATCACGCCGACGATATCGAGATAGTGCAGATCAGGTCGCAGGTGCTTCCGCTGTTCGAGCAATACAACGTGGACGTTGTTCTCGAGGCGCACGACCATTATTATTTCAGATCCGTTCCCGTCACCGGAGGCGGTCTCGCAAAGGCGGAATGCGAGGAAAATATCGTCACACGAGACGGAAAGAACGTAACGGTATATTCGCCGTCGGCCGGCAGGGAAACGATCGGCGGCCCCGTCTATTTTATGCACTCATCGTCGGGGATCAAACAGCATAACAAGAGCTTCAGGGAAATGCCGGAAATAATTGCCGCCAGGTCGGAGCTGCTCACCAATCCGACTTTCTGCGTATGCGAGGTCGGGGAAGACGGGATATTCTTCCACACGTACGCTCTTGATCGCTACAGACTCACCGTGTCGACCGTCGAAAGCTGGGGAATAAAAAAATAATACCCTCGGGCGGTAGCGGCGACCGAACGCGGAGAAGTCACAACACGGGGGAAACGGATGGAGGCGGGAAGCGGCAAACGCCAGCCGCCGATTCGTTGCAAACGCATCGTTTATTTGCTATAATGCGTTAACCGGAGGCGCGGGCTTGTACCCGGTTCTTTTATGAATAAATACACGAGATCTTTTAATGAAATATGGCATGAAAGAAAGCGGACCGTCGGGTCTATGCTTTTGCTGTTTGCCGTCGTCATGGTGATCATCATGGGCGTACGGACCGTTTCATCAATGATCGATATAACGAAAATAAGAGATATTTTGAACGCGCCCGCCGAGCAGCACAAATACCCGAATTTATTTAACGCCTCCAGATATTTTTTCAGGATATACTATCCTGACGACTGGGAGGTTTCCGGCGAGACGAACGGATTTTTCAAAAACGAATCCACGGGGCTTGTCGCGGAAATGTATCCGCTCGTTTACGCGGATCCCGTAACGCCGAAGCCCGGCTCCGATCCGTCCGTTACCGCCGCCGTGAGCTTTGACAAGGTCCGCGACCGCACGCTTACCGTGTCGTTCAGATATCTGGATTATTCGGATGAGATGCTCGAAGAGGCGGGAAAGCACGAAACGGCGGCAGGTACGGCTAAAGCTGTTCTGACGCCTGCTCCGGATGATAAGGCCGCGACGCCGGCGGGATCGGGATCCGCTCTGCTGACGCCTCAGCCGGTCAAGACGGATATTTCGCTGCTCGATATTGCCGCCAAAGCTTTTTATGATGATTTTGTCGCGGGAGCGGGAGAAGGACATGCGGTCAGCGCTCTGAACAATTACAAAAACGACCTCTACACATTCAGATATTTCACGCATTCATATACGGACGGGGAGCTCTTCCGGCATACTGCTGACGTATATATTCTCGCCAGAAGCTCAAATTATATCGTGATAGAATATGAGAGCGTCGGCGACGCCCCCGGAACGCCCCCTGTCAGCTACGAGAAGTACAGAAGTTATTTTCTGGATATTCTGAATGAATTCAGATTGTCTGTTTTTGAGGATTGACAGATGACCGGTCCCGGAAGACTGAAAATGAATGCGTCAATGCGGGCAACGGCGTCTGTTCTCGTAATTCTGCTGCTTTTTGCCGCCGGATGCTCGACGCGGAAAACTGCTCCGGAATCCGACCGTTATGCCGGCGAGCTGATATACGCGCCGGGCAGCGACGCGCCCGAAAGCCTTAACAGCGCCGGGAATATGCTGCTCCGCCGCGTTCTCGTATCCGAGATTGTATATTTCCGGAAAACCGGCGAAGCGGGCGGAACAACCGGCGAAGCGGGCGGAACAACGGGCGAAGCGGTCGAAGTTTCTCCCGAAGAACGGCTTCGTAAAATGAAAAGAAATTTCTCGGCTGCCGTAAGAGCCGGATTCGATCTGACGGAGGAGGAGCTTTCGGCGGCGAAAAAGAGCGCCGGAGAGAGCCTGCTTCTCGAATATCAGACGGACGCCGGAAAGAGAAGCGATTACGACGCCGCGTTTGACGAATTCAGCGCGGCCGACTATTCCGCCTTCACGTACGGCATACCGGTCGGGGACTTCGAGCTGATTTATTACGAGCTTGCTGTCATCGGGGCGCTTACGGACGAGATATGCCGCAAAAACGCCGGAGAGGTCGGCGACGATGAGGTC
>CADBOE010000091.1 GCA_902796205.1 uncultured Ruminococcus sp.
AGGAGGCCGCGAACTGATATGCCCGATTTCGATCCGCTGAGGCTGGACAACCAGCTCTGCTTTCCGCTTTACGCCGCGGCGCGTCAGGTCATCCGGAAGTATAACCCGGTGCTTGCCGAAATTGACCTCACGTACACTCAATATATAGCCATGATGGTTATGTGGGAGGAGGACGAGATCACGGCGGGAGAACTCGGCCGGCGCCTGTATCTCGACAGCGGAACGCTGACGCCTCTTCTCAAAAGTATGGAAAAAAAGAATCTGATCCGGAGAAAGAGATCTGATTCCGACGAGCGCGTGCTCGTCGTAACGATCACCGGTGAGGGAAGAGCTCTTCGCGAAAAGGCGCTCGCCGTGCCGGGAAAAGTCGCGTCGTGCATCGATCTCGATCCTGAAGAGGCCGCGGAGCTGTACAGACTCCTTCACAAGCTGCTCTGAGCGCGCCGTTGACGGCTGTTTATACCGGACCGGCATGACCTGTGAAACGTTCTGAACGTTTTCGCGAACAGGTCATGCTTTTTTTATTGCTTTTATGTTCCCGCTCGTGTTATAAATATTAACGTTAACCCGAACAGGAGGACACAGATATGAATGGAAAATTCAAGTTGTTAAAAATTATTGTGATCTGCGCCGCGTTTGCCGCTGTGACGGCGTTCGCCCTGAGCGGATGTACCGGCATCAGCGGGATCGACGCGACGAAAGAACCTGCGAATACTACGGAAGCGTCCGGAACGGAGGCTCCGGCGAACACGGAAAGCCCGGAAGCGACGCCTGAAGGAACTCAGACTGACGCTCCGGCTGACGGCGACGCCGCCGCGAAACGTGCTCTCGATTTTGCAAGGAAAGTGGAAGGCACATGGACGGCGGACGACGATACGTTTCTTGACTTCTCCATGGAGAATGAGAAGCCGTGGATCCTCAGCGCGGTATGGAACGCGGGAGGTGTTTTCCCGTCTTGTGAGATCATTGACGCCGAGCAGAAGGACGCGGACGGATACGTTTATCGGCTTACGGTAAAAGTCAGGGAAAGCGGCGAAGCGGCGACGATGAACGTGGAATTCAGCGGTAACTCGATGACCGTGACGACAGGTGCGTTCGCTGTCCCGAAGGTATATACTTTTTACGGAAACAGGCAGTATCCGATGGAGATCACGCCTCTCACCGCCGCGCAGCTTCTCGAGATCCTCGGCGGCCGCTGGAGCGGGGCTTTTGACGTGAGCGACTACATACTCGTCGAGGAAGTCGGCGAGGAACATCAGATAAAGCTCACGCGCGGGATGATCAACAGCGAAGGTCAGAAGACGGAATACTGGCTGAAGCAGGCCACTCCGAGGGACGACCTCTGGGAAGTGTTCGATCTGGAGCTCGTTGACCTCAAAACCGGCAAGGAGCTGTTTACCGAATGCACGTTCGGTCAGGCCGGATACGCCGTGGAGCTCACGTTTTCCGCGGACGAGGGCAAAAAAGGATTTTTGAAGGATGAGGAAGTGAAGATCGAGGAGATCGATCCCGCTCTTATTTTCGATCTATACAAAGGTACGTGGACAGACGACGACAATCATATAGTTCATATCTCGAAGGATTCGGACAAGGTCTACGTGATGTTCGCGGTATGGAACGCCGGCGGGGTGTTCCCCGCGGGAGAAATACTCAAGGCGTACCGCATAAGCAGCGAACCCGGATATGAGCTTTTGCTTAAAATGAATAACGGCGTGAACGCTTCGTATTTTATGATACGCAACGAGGCCGAAAACGCTCTGACCGTCTGGGGTGACGGCGAACCGCAGTCGACCTACCGTTACGACAAGGAGAGGCAGATGAACTGACGGCCGGAAGCCCTGATGAATGACGGTAATCCGTCTGAAAGCCGGAAAAGGCGCGGCATCGTTAAGAAGTCGCGCCTTTTGTCACTTTCGCCGTCCGTCATGAGCTGAACGTTGAACGTTATACGTTATACGTTACGCGTTATACGCTCTGCGTTGTGCGGACCGTTGGAGAATCATTTTCTCTTCGCGAGAACGGTCTTTTCGTATTCCTTCACTTCGTCGAACCACTCCGGACCGGCCTTTACGCCGCAGCGCTCGCAATATTCGTTCCAGATGTCGCCGAACGGAAGCATCTTGACCTCCTCCTGGCGTACCAGAAGTTCGGTAAGCTGGTTCGTATCCTGAAGCTCTTTAAGCGCGGCGTGAGGAGTGCAGAGGGCGATCAGCAGAGCTTTCTGCCAGCTTCTGAATCCTGTGGTCCAGGCCGCGATGCGGTTTATGCTGGCGTCAAAATAATCCAGCGCCATGTAGACGCGGTCAAGTCCGTCGCAGCGAACGATCTCCTTCGCCATCTCTTTGGTCTCGTCATCGCAGAGCACGACGTGGTCGGAATCCCAGCGTATCGGGCGTGTGATGTGGAGAGCGAACTCGGGGTAGAAGCACATGAGCGCCGGGATCTTGTCGGAAACGACTTCGGTGGGGTGGTAATGGCCGTTGTCCATCAAAGGCATGACGCCCTCGTGCGTTGCGGCGAAGCTGAGCGTGAATTCAGCGGAGCCGACGGTGTAGGCCTCGACGCCGATACCGAAAACCTTTGATTCAACGCAGGGCTTTACCATCTTCGGATCGTACGGCTCGGAAAGGATCTGCTCGATGGAATCCTTATAACGCATCCTGGGTCCCATGCGGTCCGCGGGGATATCCTTGAATCCGTCGCCGGTCCATATGTTCATTACGCAGGGAATGCCCGTTTCCTTCGCGAAATAATTGGAGATCCTGATGCAGGCTTTTCCGTGTTCGATCCAGAATTTTCTCGTCTCCGGATCGGGGCTCGAGAGTGTAAGTCCGTCCTTGACCTTCGGGTGCGAGAAGAAGGTCGGGTTGAAGTCGATGCCGAGTCCTCTTTCTTTTGCAAAATCTACCCACTTCTTGAAATGCTTCGGCTCGATCTTGTCGCGGTCAACGAATTCGCCCTTTTTGAAAATGGCATAGCAGGCGTGAATGTTGAGCTTCACCTTGCCGGGACAAAGCTTTATGACTTCGTCCATGTCAGCCATAAGTTCCTTGGGATTGCGGGCTTTTCCGGGATAATTACCGGTAGTCTGGATGCCTCCGGTGAGGGGACCGTCGTGGTCGAAGCCAATGACGTCGTCGCCCTGCCAGCAGTGCAGCGAAACGGGAATTTCCCTGAGCTTTTCGATAGCCGCGTCAGTGTCGATACCGTAGCCGGCGAATATTTTTCTGGCTGATTCGTATCTCCTGTTCATAGTCGTAACGCTCCTTTTAAGTACATTTTCGATCTTTGCCATCATGATTTCGCGCCGC